>UWSL01000046.1 GCA_900552975.1 uncultured Mycoplasmatota bacterium
TAATTAAAGAATAATGTGTATATTTTGATATGCACTCGAAGGGATGTGGATAGTTTTATAAAAATTATTTATTATTTTAGAAAAGGAGTTTTATGTTATGAGTAAAGAAGAATTAGAAGAATCTTTACCAAAGATTAAAGATGATGCTCAGCTTGAGGAAGACAAAAGTAATGAGAGTACTCCACAAGCAAGCAATAAGGTTAATGTAGCAACAACAGAAACGCAACCAACAAACGAGGTTAAGGTTGATGAAAATAATAACAATAATAATTTAGTTAATGATACAAAAAGTAATAATAAAAATGGTGATAATTCAAATAAATTCAAAGAAATCATACAAGTTTTAACTAATAAATTTAAAGAAATCAAAGGAAATAAAAATGCTTTAATTATTGGAATTGTTCTTATTGTATTAGTTTTATTACTAATCGTTAGAGGAGCTGTTTCATCACCTAAAAATATTTACAAAGGAATCATTAATGATTCTTATAAAGAAGTACATTCTTATTTAAAAAAAGCCGATAAGTTATATAAAAAATATGATTTAGAAAAAAATGCAGTTAATGCTAAAGCAAGTTTGAAGCTTGATACAACAATGGATGTATTAAAAGATTATAGTGGATATAAATATGAACTAAATGGTGGTTTAGATTTACAAAATAAGATAGCCAATGCTACTGTAACTGTTCAAGGTGATAAAGACGACATTGATGGAACTATTACAATAGTAAAAGATAAAGCTTATTTTACAAGTACACTATTTAAACAAATTATTAATATAACAGAAGAAATGAATATTGATGAAGATTATTTTACTAAAATTACTAAAGAGTTAGAAGAAAATAATATAGATTTTAATGCAGATGATTATGATTATATTGTAAAGACTGTTAAAGATGCTTTAATAAAGAATTTAAATAGTAAATATATGAAAAAAACTAGTGGTTCATTCGAATTAGATGACAAAACTATTAAAGCTTCTAAAATAACTTATACTTTAGATGATGACTCAGTAAAAGAATTAGTAAAAGGTATTTGTGAAGAATTATTAAAAAATGATAAATTTTTAAAGAAAATTGCTGATATTGCCGACATTGATAAAAGTGATGTTAAAGACGCTATCAAGAATTTAAAAGCAGCTGCAAAAGATATAGACTTAGATGATGATATTGAGTTTAATATTTTTACTAAAGGAATTTTAAATAAAGTTATAGGATTTAATATTTCAATGGATGAGGATGAATATATTTCATTATATAATTATCAAAAAAACTTTGAATTTATTTATGATGATCATAGTGACAATAAATTAGTTGTTACTGGAATTAAGAATAAAAAAGAAACAGAAGTAACAATCAAATATAATAAAGAAAAAATCGCTACTTTAAATGTTAGAGAATTTAGTGATAATAAAATCGATTTTGATTTTAATATTAATTATGATGACGAAGCAATGAATGGTAGTATTTATTTAACCATTGTTAATAAAAAAGATGTTTATTCGGGTGAATATAAAGTTTCATTTAAGCAAGATAAAGAATCTTTGAGTGTTAGTGGTGATTATAGTTATGAAATTGGTGGCGAATTAAAAGCAATTGATACAAAAAAAGCTGTTGCTTTAGAAGATGTTGATTATGACGAAATAGAAAAAGCAATTGATGAAAAACTAAAAAATGATGAAAAGTTAAATAAAATTGCTACTAGTCTTTTAAATAATATTAAAGAAGAATCATTAGATTTAAATTACTACGGAATGATTGATATTTCTACTGATGAAGAAGCTTTAGAAGTTTTAAGTAAACAAAAAGCAACTGTTTTATACATTGGATCAACTTATTATTATGACGATAATAAAAATAATGTTTTCTCTTTATTAAGAGATGCACAAGACTCATTAGATTTTTATAGTTATTTGTATAGAAAGAACTCTTTAAGTGATGAACTTAGTGAGAAATTAAAAGATGTTGAATCTTCTTGTGAAACTGTTAGAACGGTTGTAAATTATGATGAAATAACTACAAATAATGAAACTAATAGTGAAGAAAATGTTTGTAGTGAAGCTCCTGTAATTTATTTAATTAAAGATGGTAAAGCACTTAAAGCTTTAAGAGGAACTATTACTAAAGAACAACTAATTGAAGCTTTAAAAGAAATAGGAATAGAATAAAATTGATTAACTTTGAAAAGTTAATCTTTTTATTTGTTTATTTATTTAAATATGATATGATTATGTCATAATAGAAAGAAGTGTAAAAAATGGATAATAATTTTAATCAATTTGATAATCAAGGTGGATTCCCGCAGCCTAATACCTCTCCTACTCCTCCAACGCCACCTGATTTAGCAACTGATGTAAATATGGAAATGCCAGCGATGAATACAGCACATGAAGAAATTGTTTTAAGTAGTGGAAACGAAAATAGCAGTTTAAATAATATAAATGGTCAATCGCAAGATATTTCGCAAGTAAACAATGTAGGGCAAGAAACTGCTGCAAATTTAAATAATATTGATTTAGTTAATCAATCAAATACAGTGCCAGTTAATCAACCAAATATAGGACAAACACCTCAACAAACTGCTGGTTTTGTTCCTAATTTGCCACCAGAAAATAATAATAATATTGAATCTAAAAAGAAAGATAAAAAACCTCTTATAATTGGTCTTGCTTCGGCAATTATTTTAATAATTATTGGTGTTTTTGTAATTTTTCCAATAGTTCAAAAGAAATTTATGAGTAATCCTAAAAATGTATTTGATACAACAATTAAGAATGCTTCAAAAAACATGAATGAATTTATTTCAGATGTTAATTTAGAGAGTTTCTTATTTGATATTAATCTTAAATACGATACAAATATCGAATCTTTAAAACAATTTAGCGGCTATACGTATGGTCTTAAGACCGGTTTTAATACAAAAGAACAATTAATGGAAGCAGCTCTTTACATGAAAGATGGTAATAATAAAAACTATGGATTAGATGCTTATTTAAAAAATCAAAAAACATATATGAAATTAAGTAACAATGATAGTTTATTGTATCTTGGAGAAGAAGATAAAAATGAAATTGCTTCAACATTTGAAGAATTAAATAATTATTTAAATAATAAAATATCAAATGATGAAATTAGTTATTTAATAGATAAAGTTTCATCTTTAATGGTTGATTCTATTGATGAAGATAGATTAACTAAAGAAGATGGTACTTTAAAAATTAATGACGATGAAATTGATGTAACTAAAAATATTTATAATATTGATAAGAGTACATTAGATAAAACAAAAGAATTTATTATAAATGGTTTAGTTGAAGATAAAAAGACTTTGAAAACATTAGCTAAGTTGCTTGAAGTTGATGAAGATAAAGTAAAAGAAACTTTAAATGGTGAAAATGATAATATTGATACAATAGATAATAATAATCAAGATGTTAATATTGATGTAATAATTTTTACAGAAAAAAAGAAAAATGATGTTGTTGGCTATGAATTACAAAGTGATAAAAAAGCTATTATAAGTTATGTATTTAATGATAATGGATTTAGTTTAGTACTTGATGATTCTGATGACGAAGTTGACGGAATTGAAGTTAAAGAAGATGCTAAGCAAATAATTAAGTTGATTGGTACTAAGGAAAATGATAAAACTAATGTTGATATTTTATATAACGATCAAAAATATATTAATTTAGTAGTGTCACAATTTGATGACAAAGCAGTTAAATTTACTTATAAAATTAATGCTGAAGATGTAAATGTTAATGGTGATTTTGCTTTAACTATGAATAATAATAATTCTGGTAATGAAGATAAATTAGTATTATCTTTAAATAGTGGTTCTGATAAAATAAATATTAATTTGAATTTTACAACTAAGAATAATCCAAAAATAGCCGATATTGATGTTAATAATGCTAAAGAGCTTAGTGATGAAGAACTTAGCAAAGCAATGAATGATTTTATTGTATCTTTAGCTGATACTCCTATTGGATATTTATTAAGTACGACTAATGGTCTTGTTGATAAAGATACTTATGAACAATATGGTAGTTTGAATATGTAAAAAAAATTGGATGAAAAATCCAATTTTTTTATTCTGTAGTTTTAGTTTTACGAGTTCTCTTTTTAGTTTTATCTTCTTTTGCTTCTTCAACTTCTTCTTTTACTTTAGAAACTGTTTTAGTTTTAGAAGTTTTTTCGTTATCTTTTTCTGTTTTTTTACTTTCTTTTTTTGCTGGCTTTGGGATAGCAGCTTTACGTGAAAGATTTAAACGGTTACGATTATCATAGCCTTCAGCTTTAACAATTATTTCATCGCCTACTTTGAACATATCTGATGGATGTTCAACTCTTTCCCAATCAAGTTGTGAAACATGACATAAGCCTTCACAGCCTGGCCATAATTCAACAAAACACCCAAATTCTTCTACTTTAACAACTTTACCATTATAAATCTCACCTGGTACGACTTCTCTAACAACTTCTTCAATCATAGCACGAGTTCTGTCAATTATTTCTTGATTTTGATGATAAATTAAGACAGTACCATCATCTTGAAGATCAACTTTTACGGCATTAATATCATTAACACTTGTAACATTTGAAGCTTCTAAGATTATCTTAGTTATCATATCGCCACCCTTACCAATAACATCTTTGATTTTATCAGGATTAATTTGGAATTGGGCAATTTTTGGAGCATATGGCGATAATTCTTTACGAGGTTCTTTAATTACTGATTCCATAACATCTAAGATTTGTAAACGTGCTTCTTTAGCTTGATCTAAAGCTTCTTTTAGAATTTTTTTAGTAACACCTTTTATTTTTATATCCATTTGAAGCGCTGTAATACCTTTTTTAGTACCAGCAACTTTGAAATCCATATCTCCCATATGATCTTCTAAACCTTGAATGTCAGTTAAAATTGTATATTTTTTACCATCTTCACTTGTTATTAATCCCATGGCAATACCAGCAACTGGAGCTTTTATTGGAACACCAGCAGCCATAAGGCTTAAACAACCAGCACAAATAGTAGCTTGTGATGATGAACCATTTGATTCAAGTATTTCAGATACTACTCTAACGGTATAAGGGAATTCTTTTTCATCAGGCATTACTTGTAATAATGCTCTTTCTCCTAAAGCACCATGACCTATTTCACGACGTCCTGGTGAGCCATAACGCCCTACTTCACCAACTGAAAATTGTGGGAAGTTATAATGAAGCATAAAGCGTTTGCTTGCTTCTAGGCCTAGTCCATCAAGAATTTGGTTTTCTTCTAATGAACCTAATGTAGTAGTAGCTAAACTTTGAGTTTCACCACGAGTAAAGACGGCTGAACCGTGAGTTCTTGGAAGTAAATCAATCATTGCACTAAGTGGACGAATTTCATTCATTGCACGACCATCAGTTCTTTTTTTATCAATAGTAATCATTCTTCTAACAACAAGACCCTCTACACTATCAACAACTTTTTTTACTTGACCAAGTAATTCATCACAATTTTCTTGATCTCCATATATTTCAGCAAAGTTTTCCAAAGTTTCTTCTTTTACTTGATCTACTGCTGCATATTTTTCAAGTTTTGTTTTATCTCCAGTCAGAGCTTCATACATTCTGTCAGTTGCAAATTCTTTAACAGCTTTAGCAACTGCTTCATCAATGTGTGCCAATTCAACCTCTACTTTTGGTTGACCGATTTCTTTAGCAATTTTTTCTTGGAATTCGCATAACATTTTGATATGTTCATGACCAAACATTAAAGCTTCTAGCATTTCTTTTTCAGAAACTTGCTTAGCGCCGGCTTCAACCATACATATAGCGTCTTTGGTACCAGCAACGGTTAAATGAATAGTTGATTGTTCTGATTGTTCAGCTGTTGGATTGATAATATATTCTTTACCAATTTTACCAACTATAACACCGGCAACAGGACCATCAAATGGTATATTACTAATACATAGAGCTAATGATGAGCCAAATAATGCAGCCATTTCTGGTGAACAATCTTGATCAACAGATAATACGGTATTGATTACTTGAACTTCATTACGAAAATTTTCGTCAAACATAGGACGAATTGGGCGATCAATTAAACGAGCAGCTAATGTTGCTTGTTCCGTTGGACGTCCTTCTCTTTTAATAAAACCACCTGGGATTTTACCAACCGAATATAGTTTTTCTTGATATAAAACGGTTAAAGGAAAGAAGTCTTGTGTAATAGCATTATGTCCCATTACAGCAGCTGTTAAAATAACCGTATCTCCATATCTTATTAAAACGGATCCATTAGCTTGTTTAGCTAATTCTCCATTTTCGACAATTAATTTTTTTCCTAAAAAATCTAATTCGTAAACATTTTTACTCATTTTTTTACCTCTTTTCTTAAAAAAAGACACTTAAAAATAAGTGCCTACTTTAATACTATTTTCTGATTCCTAATTCTTTAATAGTATTTCTATAACTTACTACATCATTTTCTTTTAAATAATCTAGTAAACTACGTCTTTTACCAACTTTCATTTGAAGTCCTCTTTTTGAATGATAATCATGAATATGAGTTTTCAAATGCTCAGTTAAGTTATTGATTTCTTCTGTTAAAATAGCGATTTGAACTTCAGTTGCTCCACTATCTTTTTCATTTTTACCAAATTTTTTAACTAATTCTGCTTTTCTTTCTTTTGAAATAGCCATTATAAATTCCTCCTTTTTTATTTAACCGTTTAAACTTAGTAAAGATTTGGAGAGTTCTAAACCAAGAGTAAACTTACTTGTATAGTATACCTAAAAATAGTTTTTATATCAAGTATTAATTAATTTTTTTTACTATTTATTAGGTGTTTATTGATCTTTTTTTGAAGGTTGAAAGCCTTTAGTACTTTGTTTCTTTATTTTAGGCATTATTTTCTTTAGTATTTCATTTTTTATATGAAATGATTTTATAAATAAAATGGTGTCTTTAGGTACATAAAATCTTTCTTCATAATTAACGTATGAAGGTGAATTGTAAATATCTAATCGTTCCTCTAGCTCAGAATTTTGATAACGATGTAGTGGTATACATTGATAATTTTCTTCATCTTCCCCTATTACTAAAAGGTAATCTTTACAATAATTAACTACTAAAATGGTTCCTATTTGTGGTCTACGACTGCGAATATATTTTTCAAATATTATTCGTGCTTCTTCTTCAGTTAAAGATATTTCATTTATAGTATAAAGACGCATCATCTTCATATAAATATTGGAAACATCTTGTTCATCAAGAACAAATTCTTTAGTATTTTCATTCTTCATTATTTCACTGGCTTTTATAGCAACTAATTGACGAAGATCAGCTACAGTATCTTTTTTTATATTCTTCTTTTCACCATATTTAGCTAATGGTAGTTTAAATTCAGCCATGTAACCACAGATGTTAGACGTTAATTTTAATCCTTTAAAATGACCTGACTCTTCCCTATATAAGACTAAGTATGGTCTATTTTGAGAATGACGATGAGGCTTTACTTCTGGTGAACTAGTAAAGTTTACGCCATAAGTCCAAACGATTTCTCCTTCTTGTGCATTAGCTTTTTTTGAATAATTTTCGTATTTATTGGCCATATTTTATTCCCCCTTTTGATTATATAAACATTTTATATGGCTTAGCAAATAACTTGTTTTTAGAATATTCTTGGTAAATAGCTATTATTTGATTATCATATTTTAAACAAGCTATCTTATTAATAAAATTTTTCGGTATTATTGCACCATTTTTTACTTTTTCGTACATTTCTTGAGTAAGCTCAATAGTTTCTAAACTTGTTAAAGCTTCTTCTTTAGAAAGAAGTTTAAATTTATGTTCTTCTATTTCTGCAAGTGTATACGAAGACATAATAGAAAATTGCCCTTGTTTTGTTCTTTCTAATTGACTCATTGTTCCAACAGTATTTAATTTTTGGCAAATATCATCAATTAGTGCTCTTATATAGGTTCCTTTAGAGACCATGGCTTTGAATGTTATTTCATCATTTTCAAACTTTAATAATTGGATAGATTTAATATTTATTTGACGTTTTGGTAATTCTACTTCAAGACCTGCACGAGCATATTCATATAGTTTTTTACCATTTACTTTAACTGCTGAATAAATTGGTGTAGTTTGTATACTTGAACCTATAAAACTATGAAGAACATTTTCGATATCTGCCGTTTTTATGTTAAATGGTTTTCTTTCAATAATATTACCTGTAATATCTAGAGTATCTGTCTTAATACCAAGTTTAATTGTAGCAATATACTCTTTATATTCACTAGTTAGTAATTCACATAATTTAGTAGTATTGCCAATACAGATAACTAAGACTCCTGTAGCTATAGGATCAAGAGTGCCTGTATGACCAATTTTTTTGGTATGAAAAATTTTAGTTAATTTATTTACGACGTCACGAGATGTCAAACCAGTTGGCTTGTTTACAATTAAAATGCCATTCATGTAATCACCTTCGTTATAATATCATTTTTTTAGTATTGTTGCTAGTTTCTAAGGTACTCTTTTGTAAAATTATTGTTTTATCTATATGGTCATTTTGAAAACTATACAATTCGATACTTAAAAGATTATCTTGGATGGTCGCTAATAAAAAGCCTGGTGAATTTACTTCAGTTTCTTCATAGAACTTTAAATCATCACTTAAAGTCGGAACAGCAATGGTGGTATTATTGTATAATTTTAAGGAATGACGATGACCAATAAAGTTAATTAAACTAGGTAAATTAGGAATAACCAACTTATTTTTTTTTATTTGATGAGTTACAGAAATAATATGATTTTGCCATGTAAGATAAGATTTAGCCATACCTAAAAGATTAAAATCATTTCGTTCATTAAAAAAATTTATATATAATGGATCTTTTTTTAGTAAATGAAAATCATGATTTCCTAAGAGAAAGTACGTTTTTATTTCAGGATAATTAGGAAAGACTTCTAATATTAGTTTGATTTGGCTTTCAGGTGTTAAATATTCTTTTTTAGGATATCCTATAGTACTTTGAATAATATCGCCAGCATGAATAATAGATGTAATTTGTTGTTCTTTAGCGAATTGATAAACATAATTTAAATATGCAATGTTTTCTCGTTGATTGCCAAGATGTGTATCAGCAATAGCAATGATTTGTGACGAGTTTATATTATGTAAAGAGGCAACAGATATTAATTGCTCTTTAGGTATTTTATAAAAGCTTAAAATTGCTAAAAGTTCACTTAAAGTTAAATTATATTTTAAAAGTATTTCTTGAGTACTTAGATTATTTTGAAAATCACTTATGATTTGTGGCTTTGAAGATATCTCATTTAAATTAGTATAAAGCATTTTTTACCTACGACGATTATAAAGAATTGGATAATCAATATTAAACTCTTTTCCTAAGGAATCTACCACTAGTTCACCATTGTCATAATCTTTTACTAGGTTATTAGCTAAAGCAATAATACTTTCTTGATAAAAATAAGGATTATAAGTAAAACCATTACTCGTATGATCACAACCACACATTGCTATATAAAAATCCATTCTATTTTCACAAAACTTTTTAAGTATAGTGGCAGTTGCTTCACAAGATAATATACTTATACCTAAAGCATTGGAATTAATTTGTGTTTCTGGTGTAAATTTTTCTTTATGTATGGTCATATTAGGAAATTTAGGAGTTATCTCATTAAGTAGTGGTTCATATATAGTAATAGTTCCTTTTTGTAATCTTTGTTGATAAAAAGCTATTTTGTTAGCAAATGCTGGAATATAACCAGATCCAACTTCTATAACATCTCTATCTAAACCAAATAAATTATTAATTTTTTGAAAATGTGTTTTATAAAAAGTTTCTATTCCTTGATCTAAACCTAATTCACTATAAAGTTGCATTAATACATCGACACTTTCTTTTTCATAAGCATCAATAAAAAAACGCGATTCAATAAATTTTCTGAGGTCTTCATCATAGTATTTTTCATATTGCTCTTTATATATTTTAAATGCTTCTTCTAAACGATTTTTGCGTTGTATATTATGTTGATGAAAATTTAAACTTAAATTTCTAGGATCATCTTGTTTTTGACGATATTTTGGAAGTATTTTCATTTTCCATCCCCCTTTTTTATGGTTATTTATTTTATAAAAAAGAAAGTGGCTTGTCAAATGTTATTATGAATTTAAAAATAGATGTTAAAAGAAGGACAATTTGGTTAAATAAATTATTCATGTTATAATTTTTATAGGTGGTTTAATGGAAAATAAAAGAAGAAAAAAATTAATTGCTTTATTAACAGGTGTCTCAATAATAGGTTCTTCTTACTCTGCTTGTTTAATTGGTCAAAGATTTTCCATTGAAAAATACTATATGGTTAAAATGAAAAATATTTCAATTAGTAAAAATTTTTATACTTATTCAGATACGTTAATTGATACTAATACTAAAATACCTTATCCAAAAGAAATGGTTCCTCAAGGTTTAGCATTATGTGGAGATTATTATTTAATAAGTTATTATGATTCTTCTTATCTAAATAATTCTAAAATTATCACAATTAATAAAAATGGTGATGTAATTAATTCTGTCTCTCTAGCTAATAAAGCTCATACCGGTGGAATCTGCTATGATTCTGAAAATAAGTGGCTTTGGGTTAGCGGAGAAAAGGGGTGTATTGATATATATGATATTGAGGATATTATTGTCAGTGAATACGGCACTACAGTTGTAGGTCTTGAGATGATGCGTTCCGTTCATGAGGAAAATGCCGAGGAGATCCGCAGACAGCATATCGTACAGTCCGCCATTAGCACCCTGTCTGTTACAGAGTTAGAAGCGATTCTTCTGATCTTTAAGGAAATGAAGGGAGACGAGTGCACGCTGGTAGCCAGCCGTATCGCTG
>UWSL01000047.1 GCA_900552975.1 uncultured Mycoplasmatota bacterium
AAGAAAAATTAAATTAATAAAATATATTACCGCTAATATTAAAGGAATGAACAAATAAAAATCTGAGGGGTGAATAGTAAAATCTGGAATAGCCTGTAAGTTCAAAACATCATAAAAAGAATTAAATACACTAAAATTATCAAGTAATAAACTAGAAAAAATAGTTAATCCCCAAGTAATAATCAAATTTAATAACAGATTATATTTCAATAAATGATTGTTATCACTATTGTTTAATTTATTATAGTAGTATAATCCAAATGCATATATAGAAATTAGTATTTTATTAGAAATAATAACAGAAAAAGTTGGCACTAAAGCAAGATAGACTTTCTGAATTATTCCAAAATTTTCATACTCAGGATACCATGATAATACTTCTAAAGTATTTCTCAAGGAATTACCAGGACATATAAATATTATAAAAAGTGATATTAAAGAAAGAACTAATAAAAATAACGGATAATAATTAAATATACTCTTTTTATAACAAATATATATAAATACAATAGAAAAACCAAATATTAAACAACACATTTGTTCTTGATTTAAAGCTACTAACAATGAAAAAAACGAAATCACATAATCAAATACTGTTATTTTCTTACCATCTAAAATTTTTCTAAGTGGTAATAGTGCTACTAACCCCATTGCCCCTGTCCAACAGTAAACAATAGTTGTAGAAACCCATCCAGCAGAATATAAAATCAAAAACGGAAATAAAAGAAGCGTAAGACATGTAAAGGAATTAGATTTAAAATCAAAATTCGTAAACAATTTTGCAATTGAAAAAGCAATTATGGTAAACATTAAAGAGTCAGCAATACGCCAATAGTTTATATTTAACGAGTCAAAAGTAACTTCAAGAAATTCTAAAACAATTCTTGAAGACCAAGTATTCCATCTTCCACCAAGCCACTTAAAAACATGTTCAACAGTTCCAAACATTAAATCATCATTAAATTGTCTTGTATTAATATGGAGTAAAAGAATTAAAATAAAATATATAATAAAAGGGATAAATACATAAGCTCTGCTTTCCTTTATTTTTTTCAAGACTACCACAACTTTCTTTTTATAAATTTAGAAACTATATTTTTCTTAAAAATTGCAAATGCAAAATTTTTTTTATAGACATCATACGCCTTTTTCTTAATATCTTCATAATTTTCTTTATCCGATATGATATTTTCAATTGCATTTTTCATAGATTCTGTCGATTTTTTAGTAAAAATATAACCACTTTCGCCATCTTTTATAAATGAAGACGTTCCCGTTCCATCAGAACATATAACAATTTTTTTTAGCATCATACACTCTGTGGCAACAACTGGTAAAGGGTCATCCAAAGATGGCACTATAATAGCATCCACACTATTGAATAATTTTAATAACTCTTCTCTTTTCATAGAAGGAAATCTAAAAATAAAATTATTATTCTCTATAAGTTTATCTAACCTATTAACTTGTTCCCTACCATAATCATCAGTTGCATCACCAACAAAATAATACTCAACATTATTATTAATTGAAGCTGGAGAACTTTCAATAGTATCAATCAAATACCTTTGACCCTTTCGTTCATTGAAAGTTCCAACACATACCATTTTAAACTTATCATTATCTTTAACTAATTGTGAATTATCATTAATCTCAACATTTTGAACTCCATAAGGCATTATTTTTTGACTATAATCAAAATTTCTACTCTTTAATATATTGGATGAATATTCACTAACACAATATGTTTCTATATTATTACCAATTTCTTTAGGTAACAATTGTTGTAGCCATGGTATATCCACAATTGTTGTACCCTCATGAATCCACCAAACAATTCTATTATCAGTATTTTTATAGTGATTAATAAAGTTAAACAATACCAATGTATTAAAAATTGAAAAAGAAAAATCATTTATAAAATCATCAATTATAATATGTTCATTTGTTTTAGATAAATCAAATTCAATATCTTTCATTCTCTCATCAATTATCACGGGAATACCATAATCAACAATATCTTGAGTTAAAGGTCCATTTTCTAAAGAAATAAACAAAACAAAATAATTCATTTCTTTTAATATTTTAGCGACATCAAACAAAACAATTGGTGCACCAGTTCGCCCCATTTCATGAGAAAATAATAAAACACGTTTTTTCAAATGAGATGGAGAAATCTTTTTCTTTAAAAAATATACATCTCCATATTTTTCACTAAAATTATGATTTGCTCCAACATTTTCATTTAAATACTTAATATAACTTTCAAAAAGCCCCATACCAACACCTTCTTTATAAAATTATTTCCCCTTTATTTTTCTATAAACCTTCTTTACAAATTTTGGCGCCCTTATTTTAGATATTATTCTCCATTTTAATGTTCCAAAAACCCAAGATGAATCATCATATGAAACTACAGGTTTAGTATGACAACTATCTTTCATTAATTGAGATATAACATCTCTATCAATAAATCCTTCTTTTTGAGAATTAGCTGTATAATATGGAACATATTTTTCAGCCATTTCTTTTGAAGTTATAATTTTATACTTATTAATTGCATCTATTTTTCTACTATAATCTTCATTATTAGAAAGTATTTTATTTATTTCATCTGCAATATCTTTAACATCTGTCTTTGGATCTATAAGCCAACCTAAATTGTATTTTTTTATTCTTTCTGCTATTGCTCCAAAATCAAAAGAAATAACCGGAATACCACAAGCAATTGCTTCAGTCATCGTATAAGAATAAGTTTCTGGCCAAATTGAAAACAAACAAATCAATTTAATATTATTATTTTGTAATAAATCCTTTAAATCCTCTCTAACATAGGTTCCATGATTTATAAAATGCTTATTTGAAGCCTTATAAACACTATTAATCTTTCCAAACAAATGAACTGTTCCATTAATCATATCTTTGTTAATAAACTGTTCCAAAATTTTACTGCCTTTATGAACACCTATGCCACCTATAAATGCTATATCATTAGTTTCATCAAGAACTAACTCTGTCTTATCTTTCTTGATATCTATACCATGTTCAATTACTTCAATATCATTTGCATAAATTTCTAGGATTTCCTTTTTAGTAGCCTCAGAAGGAACAATTATCTTATATGCATTATCAAGCACTCTTTGCCACTCTTTTCGCCATGAATCTATATTTAACCATGAACCATATCTATAGTGTAAGCAATCAGCACATTTTTGATTATCAATTTTTTCACAATAATCTTTATCTTTATATAATTTATTAATAAGTGGACATTGTGAATAAAAATCATGCAATGTAATCATATATTTTATATTGTTTTCTTTAAATACATCAACCAAATCAAAATAATGTCCTATTATATGATGAATATGAACAAAAGAAATTTTATATAACTTTATAACTTTATCTAATAATTTTTTATACTCACTATTATAAAAATGTAATTCAGTCATTCCTTCAAATATTGAAGGAAAAGTAACTTCACATTCACTATTTTCAAAGTAAGAATAAACTTTATAAACACCATTTTCAGGAGTAAATATATGAAAATTAAATTTATCTCTCATATTTTTTATAAGATCCCAAGCATGCAACGTTGTTCCACCTAAATTAGTTTTTATATTTCTCCAATCATGGATCATAAACATAATATTAGGTCTTTCAAGTTTATTTCCAATTGAAAAGGCAATATTTCGACCAATATACTCAATAGGTCTATTCTGTACCCATACATCAAGTCTATGTTTATAATCAGGATATTTTTCTTGTAAAACTCTTTGACCATCTGCAATTAATGCTTCTTTAGAATCTAAAAAAGATTTTGATTCTTTATGTAATATATATGTGTTATCACACAAAACATTTCTGAAACCATAATTTAAACATCTAAAGCAGAAATCATTTTCTTCACCATAACCCTTGCCATAAGATTCTTGATCAAAGAACCCAACAACATCTAAAACTTCCCTTTTAATATATAAGCAAAAGCCATGACCAGTAGGTAAATCTGGATAATCATTAAAAGAACATTCTTCAACGATTTTTCCCATTTCTTCCAAAGTATATCCTTTAGGTAGATCATTAGGGACAAATATCTCTGGAACACTAGCCAATGTTGCATTATTAGATAATGGTGTAACTGTCGCAATACTATCAGATGAATATGCACATTTTTGCATTTTATCTAACCAATTAGAAGTAACTTCAGTATCAGAATTTAACAACAAGACATCATTTTTTGATTCTTTCATTCCTCTATTAACTGTTCCAACAAATCCTAAATTTTCCTCATTATCTAAATAAATTATTTCTTTTCTATATTTATCAGCATATTTTTTTAACATTGGTTTAATTCTCTCATCAGGACTAGCATCATTTATAAGATACAAATAGTTTCCTTCAAATTTTGTATTTTTCATCACAGACTCGATACATTCAATTACATCATCATAAGCATTATAAATTGGTATAATAACATCACATTTTTTCATTTTAACTCTCCTTACTACATAATTCATTTTTTAATTCATTAACAAATTGTCCAGCTTTTTTCTGTGAATTTTTACTAATTTTACAAGTTGACATTATAACTTTTTGAACTCTTTCAACTTCTTCTATTTTTAAATTTTTATCAAGTGTATTAGTAACACTTCCTTGATGAACTCTATGATAGTTTAAAGAATCAGACGAATATGAAATTGAATAATTTTTAATATAGTTAGCATAAAAATACCAATCTCCAGATAATTTATATTGCTGAGCACTCTTTAAAATATCTATAAAATTATTATTTTTCCTTTTATCAAAAATAACGGCTGAGGCATTGGTTATTGAGTTATTTATAGCCAAAGATTCATTAATAAAGTCATTTCCTCTTTTTACAAAAGATGTTTTAAAAATGTTTTCCTTATAAGGATCTGTCCAAACTCTAAAATCTTTATATATAACATTTTCCTCTTCATCTATACCTTTCGACTCTGTAAATAATAAGGCAACATCATCATTTAAAAAACCTTGCATAGCAACATTAAGAAAATACTTACTACATAAATCATCAGCCTCGGCAATCCATAAATAATCTCCAGTTGATAACTCAAATGCTTTTTGCCATTGCTTAAAAACACAACCACTATTTTTTTTATTTTTAACAAATTTCACAATAATATCAGGTTTAACTTTTTTTAAATTATTAACTATATTTTCAATAATTCTCACACTATTATCAGTTGAACAATCATCTAAAATAATTAGTTCATAAATTGGATAACTTTGATTAACAATTGATTCAATTCTTTTTCCTATATAATTAGCATAATTATAATTTGGAATAACAACACTAACTTTTTTTATAGGTGTCTTTTTAAATCTTTGAAAGTAATTAATTTTTATTCTATTTTTATTGCAATACTTTTTTATCAAAATAATTAATAAAGATAAAATTAAAATGCAAAAAATCATTTTAGAAACAAATTCCATTTTTAATATTATTGAGAAAATGAATAAGAGTAGTTCTAAAATTAAAATGCCCATAAATAATTTTCTCTTCATACTTTTACTCCTAACTAACCCAATTTTATTTTTTCTTTAAAGTAAGTACTATTTTTCGCCAAATTGGTATTTTCCACAAAATATTTCTAATTTTATTTTTTATTTTTCTTAAACCTTTTTTGATAATATAAAATTTTTCTCTTGGTGGCTGCCCATATATTTTTCTTTCATATTCACTAACTAACCATGAATACAATCCTTTATTACCCAAGTAATATTGATTTAATAATTCTTTATAAATATCAATATTTTTAATAGAATTATCATCTGTTTTTTTCAACAAAGTCAAACTAGCAAATTCTTCAGTCATTTTTTCCACCATATGATTAATTGTAAATTTGTCCAAAATTCTTTTACGACAAGCTTTTTTATAATTATCTATATTGTTATAAACTTTAATTAAGCCATCAACATAGTTTCCTACCTCTATATCAGAATAAACAAAATTATTAATTTCACTTTCTTTTTGTAAACACGGAACAATCACGCCAGTTTTTTCATTAATAAGTTCCTTTTGTCCTCCAACATCTGCTGACACTACAGGGACTCCCATTGATAATGATTCATATGCTGTCAAAGCTAATCCTTCTTTAATTGAACAATTTAAAGTAATATCACTTATTGCATAAATTTCATCAGGTTTTCTAGATACACCCAAAAACATTACATTTTCTTCTAAGTCATTTGCTTTTGCAATATTTTTTATTACTTGTAACAAAGGGCCATCACCAACTACTAAAAACAATAAATCTTTAATCTTATTTTTTTTAACAGTTTCTTCAATAATCCTCATTAACAAATAAGGTCTTTTCTGTAAATCAATTCTTGCAATCATTGAAATAACAAACTTTTCACTGCTAATTTTATATTTTTTTCTTAATTCAACTCTATCATACTTAGAAGGATCAAACTTATTTGCATCTACTCCGATATAAACAGTCCCTAACTTTTTTTTATCAACTTTAAAATATTCATGCATAATTTTTTCACTATTTGCATTACAAAATAAAGTTCTATCAATTACCGAAGTAACAGCAGCCGAATCACGTGAATAACCACCATTTCGGTTGTACCATTCTTCCATATGAATATAATCCATTATAGGAATAGTTGGATGCATAGCATGTAAATATGGTAACATTTCATAGCCTGTTGTACTATTGGTATTAAAGATGATATCAATATTACGAGTTTCAATTATATAATTTACAAAAGCTGTCCAATCTTTGCAATCAATAAAAGTTGATAAATCAAACAAATCATCACACACTTCTTCAAACTTTTGACGCCACACATACTCTGTTGGTTGTGTTGATAATAACGTTATACTATATTTTTCTTTATCTATCATAGAAAACAAATCTAAATTAAATTTATCCGCACCACCAAGTGTCATCCAAGGAACTATAACTAAAATATTTGTTTTATTATTTCTTTTATAACGGGGTTTTAAAATATCTACAGAATCTGTTATACCGTCCCAATTATAAACTTCTCGTGGAAATTCTATCGGATTTACATCATCAAGAATTTTTGAAGCATATTTATTAACTAAATTCATATTATCTTTGTGACTTTCAAGAGCAGTTTGAAATTCACCTGAATTTTTTTTCTTTCTATACCAAAAACCATAATAACTCATATGAACTGGATAATAACCTTTAGCTAATAATTTTAACCACAAAATCCAATCTTCGTATAAACCTTTTCCTTCCAACTTAAACCCAGAAACATCATTAAAAGCATCTTTTCTTATTAGAGCTGAATTAACTAACAAATTTTCTTTTTTCATTTGTTCAGTAGAAAATTTTTTATTCCATAAACTATGATAACCATCAAAATTAACAACATCGCTATAACACCATGCTGCTTCTTTATTAATACTTAAAGTAAAATAAGCGATTTCTAAAAAAGTTTTTTCGACCAAATCATCATCATCTATGAAAAAAATATATTTACTATTTTTATTAGATTTAGTCACTCCATAGTCACGTGCCTTAGCCGGGCCTTCGTTTTTTTTATGTAAAACCTTTATTCGTGAATCAGTACTTTCAAGTTTTTCTAATACTTCTAGTGATTCTTTACTTGTACTTCCATCATCTACCACTAGCCACTCATAATATGGATATGTTTGATTTAAAATACAATTCATTGTTTGAAATATTAATTCACTAGAATTATAGGTAGGTGTAACAATACTTATTACAACATCATTTCCCTCATATTCTCTTTCTAATCTTGTACGACCAGGCTCTAAATCGTAATAAAAATTTTTATTCATAAAAAACCTCCCACTTAATTAAAGTTGTTCTGCAAATCCTTTTTGTAATTTATTAAAAATCATATAACCAACAATACATAATATTATACCTATTATAAATAAGACACCTAAGCCACTTAAATCTGGAACCGTCTTATCATAAAATATCGCTCTATAACCATTTATAACATAAGCCATTGGATTGAATTTCATTATCCATTGATAATCAGCTGGAATTCTTCCAGAAGCATAACAAATTGGAGTAGCATAGAAAAGTAACTGCAAAGCAACACCAATAAAATGAGCTAAATCTCTTACATAAACTGTTACAGCTGATAATATAAATGCAAATCCCAATGTAAGAACATATTGAACTAATAGTATTAAAGGATAATACAAAATATACTTAGAAAAGCCATAACCTGTAAACAAAATAAATCCTAAAATAATTACCGTAGAAATAACAAAATTAACACATTCACTTGTTACAACTGAAATTGGTAATATTTCTCTTGGAAAAAAAACTTTTTTAATAATACCTCCATTTTCAATAATTGTAAAAGCTGCTTTATTTATAGCTGTTGAAAAAAATAACCAAGGTATTAAACCACAAACCAAGAAAATAACATAATTATCATCTGTTTTCATGATAAGAGGAAATACTAAAGCATAAACTGCAATCTGCAATAAAGGATTCAAAAAAGACCACAATACTCCCAAAAAGGAATTTTTATATTTACCCCTAATTTCTTTGCTTACACTCGTTTTTAATAATTCTCTATAATCAAATAATCTCTTAAAAATATTCATTTTATCACCTACCTATTTGCCTCAAGATAAGCATCAACTACTTCATCAGGCTTTCCATCCATTTTTATTTTTCCATCGCATAACCAAACTGCTCTATTACACAACTCTTTTACTTGTCCCATACTATGTGTAACAAAAACCATTGTTTTACCTTCATCACGTAATTCTTTCATTTTATTCAAACATTTTTCTTGAAAATGTTGATCTCCTACTGAAAGAATTTCATCAACCAATAAAATTTCAGCATCAACATTAATAGCAACTGAAAAAGCTAGTCTCATATACATTCCAGAAGAATACGTTCTAACCGGATTATCAATATAAGATCCGAGTTCACTAAATTCAATAATTTTATCTAATCTTTTATCGATCTC
Organism: uncultured Mycoplasmatota bacterium; assembly: GCA_900552975.1. GTDB lineage: Bacteria > Bacillota_I > Bacilli_A > RF39 > UBA660 > Coprovivens. The sequence continues at coordinate 8,992 of UWSL01000047.1, forward strand.
TTGTTTAGACAAACCAAAAATAGATGCATTAAAATAAATATTCTCACGTCCACTAAAATCTGGATGAAAGCCTGCTCCTAATTCTAATAAAGAAGTAAGTTTACCCCTTGTAACAATTTTACCTTTATTAGGAAAAATAATCTGTGTCATTAATTTAAGCAAGGTTGATTTACCACTACCATTTGTCCCTATTAACGCCACACATTCTCCTTTTTTTATTTTTAAATCTACGCCATTAAGAACAATTCTTTTTTCTTTCTTGTTTCTTGAAAACATGGAAAGGATACTTTCTTTCAAAGTATTAGATTTATCTAAATAAACATCAAAAGATTTATAAACTCGTTCACATACAATACTATATTCACTTTTACTCATTTCATTTTACTTTCCTTTCATTATTCATTATAACATACTATATCTTTTCTTTTCTACTAATTTGACCCAGTATATACACAATAAAAAAAGCTATTTACTAGCTTTTCCTTTAATTAAATCATTAATTTTATTATCAATATCTTTATTATATTCAATATAATCAAACTTCTTCTTTATAGCAAAACCATTATCTAAGTATTGTTTCATCATTTTATAAACTGCTTCTGTCGAAAAATCGCAAAATAAGCCATTCTCACCATCTAGTTCTTCCCAATCACTTACCTTTGTTGACAAAATTACTTTATTCATCATCATCGCTTCTAAAAAAACAACAGGGAATCCTTCGTAATCACTAGCTAATAATACAGCATCACACATTTTATAATAAGGATATGGATTACTTTTTCGACCTAAAAATATAATATTTTTACTTAATTTAGCTTTTATTACTTGTTCTTTATACTTATCAGTATCTGGACCATCTCCAATAAATAAAATTCTAAATTTATAATTTTCTTTCTTTAACTTTGCACTAGCTTCTATAATGCGTGATAACCTTTTTTGATGTTCTTCATGACGTCCAACATTAACAAACAATGGAATATTTTTTTCTTTAATATATTCAACTTTATCTTTCGCTTTTTCAAAAATATTTGCTCCATCTATATAATTATTACATACAATAGCTTTCTCATCTAGTCCTTCATAATGAGAACAAACATCTCTTTTATTTTCATGTGATACAAAAACAACATTCTTAAAATTTTTAGCCATAATTCCATCTAAAAAATCCTTCATCTTTTCCTTATATAAAATATAATAATTACCATGCATCCATAAAGCATTATTACTAGATGCAACTAAGGCAAGATAAGCTCCTGGTATCGAATAAGTACAAAAGGAACAACTAAAATCATATTTATTTTTTAATTGAAATTGCCACTTAATTAACTTTAATCTATTATATATTTTTCTTAAAATAACTATTTTATTATCACTAATTTTATACTCTACTACCTTTACTTCCTTAGGTATTTGTTCTAAAAATATCCCCTCTTTTTTTTCTAAAATTAATGTTACATCATATTTTTTGTAATCTAATCTATTTAATAAATTTACTAAGGCTTTTTCAATTCCTCCAAGACCTAAACTATATGCTGTAAATAATAACTTCTTTTTAATCATAAAATCACCAATATATTAAAACCTTTTTGCTTTTATATACCCTGGTATAACCAATAAAGCAATTATAAAATTATATTTTTGTGCTTTTTTAATACATTCTATTTTACTCAAACCTATTATGTAACTAAATAAAATATAATGCTTTATAAAATATAATTTTCTTTTAAATAAAGTATCTTTCTTTATATAAGTTAAACATTCATTAAAATACTCATAATATCCATGTGGGTAT
>UWSL01000048.1 GCA_900552975.1 uncultured Mycoplasmatota bacterium
CTTTGTCTTTTTATTATTAAAATTATCCATTTTTTGATTATTATAACCATTATTAGTATTAAAAGAATTATTTTGTTGAGTTGGTTCTCCAGAAAAAAATTGTTGATTAAAATTCATATTATTAACTGAATCAACATCAGAACTACTAAATTCATTATGATGCATATTAAAATTATTATCAAAATTATTATTTAGCATATCTTTTTTCATATAATTACCACACTTAGGGCAAAAAGAAACCCCTTCAACAACTTCAGCACCACAACGAGAACACTTCATATTCCATCCTCCATTTTATAAATTATAACACATAAAAAAAGTGCCATAAAGCACTTTATAAAGTATTTTCTACATACTCACCATTTTGAACATAATTTAAAATTAATTGTCCCTCATCATTAAAATATATTTTATAATCTAAACTCTTTAAAGATTCTTCTATATCTTTAGACTTAATTTTTAATAATTCATCATTACTCAAAATTTTATCTTTTTTTCTATCATACACAAAACCATCAATCTTTAAAGCTGTAGTTACTCCATTACACAAATTAGTTTTGTAAACTAAAGTAACTAAAGAAAAATAATTATCATCAACATAACTTATTGGAAATAAATAATAATAATCCTTTTTATTATACATCCCCATTACTTTAGAACACTCATTACTATTCAATGTACTTTTATTCATCAAATTATAATAACTATCAGATGTTTTATTTAATTTAGTTAATTCTGTAATCAAAGTTTTACTACTATTTTGAAAAGCATAATGATAAAACAAAGATTCCTTATAATTACAATTATTTTTATCATAACATGCATCAATAGCTTTTGTTTCAATTATAGAAAAACCATTATCATAATGTACATCATCTTTTCTTAATTTAGAGGCATCAACATTACTTTCCTCAATTGTTTGGGTATTTTTGTTTTTTTCTTTTTCTAATTTATTATTTTTTTTAAGACTTGCGAAAATAGTTACACTTCCAATTATAACAATAAAGAAAGTTAAAATAATAATTATCTTTTTTGTATTTTTCATTTTATCACCATTAATTCTTACAAGATACATTAGCACAATAGCTTCCAGTACTATTAGTACATGATTTTAATACCCAGCCAACTACTCCACCAGCACTTCGACCATAATAATAGCCGCCTTCATCTTTAACAACATAAAATGCCTCTGTTTTACATACAGGATTCCACTCTCCAAAAGTTCCAACCCTAGTATTAGGACTAACACTCTTATCACTATGAATATAAGTTGAACAACGACAATCATAAACTCTCTTACATTTTTTATAATTTTTTACTGAACAACAAGCATCACAAGATGTAGTCTGAGTATCTTTAAAGGTAACATCACTCTTCTTTTTATACGCTTTCCAAACTGAATTAACTTTTTTACAATATTTTTTACCATTTGAAGACATGTAATAGCAAGTTCTACTTCTTGAATGAGTTCCTTCACTACATTTTTTACCAGATTGTGTACAAGTTCCATAGGTACTCCAGCCTTCACATTTCTTTTTTGTACCTCCACAAGATCTTTTTTTTGTCTGAGTATATTCAGCCCCTTTATCCTTACATTTTTTTCCATTGGCTTTTTTTAATGTAACTGTTCTAGTTTTTGTTTGAGTTCCACCACAAGCATTGCTACACGAACTCCAAGCAGACCATTCTCCATAATCAGGTGTTCCTTTAGAACATTTTTCTGTTTCCGTTTCAACTTTAGTATCGCATATTTTTGATCCATCTTCAGAATAAGTATAAGTGGTAATCGTATTTGTCTTCGTTCCAGAACATTTTCCAGAGGCCACTGTACACTTACCTTCGGTCTCAATAGGATCTTCAGCTTCGTCTTTCCATCCACCGCACTCTTCTGAACAACCATTAACTTCAGTAGTTGATGAACAAGCACGACTAGGAAAATGTTCGTCAACATAATCTGTAATTTCCGTAGCATATCTAATTCCACCACAAGCATCACTACAAGCAGACCAATCATTAGAGCAATATGCCCCTGTCTCTAAAGTATCATCGCAATATTTATAAACGGTATAATAAGTAGATGCCATATCACTAACATTACCTGCATTATCTTTTACCCAAGCATAAAACGAAAGACCAGACCCGTCATAATCCTTTCCTGTACTAAGGCCTGTATAAAGATTATTATAATCTACCCAATTACAACTATTAACATTATTATTTGTTTGAATACACATTTTACTTATGCCACTTCCATTTTCTCCATCACTGGCATCAATCGAAGCATTAACTACATTACTAGCATATGATGAATCACTAGAAACAACATTAAATCTTGAAATTGTTGGTTTATCTTTATCAATATAAACAGTAGCAGAATTAGAAGTTGTTTTACCACTTATAGTCTTTATGTAACAATAATAAGTTACACCATTCTTGCCTGTACTACCTTGTGTTGGTAAAGTCATCGAACCACTTTGACCTTTAGGAGTATAATTAGGATACTCTGGAACATTAGTCTTATTCATTCCATAATATAATCCAGCTGCACTTTCGGATGAAGTTGACATACTCGGAGTAACATCAAAATTAAGCCAATTGTCTATATTAACATTATTTCCAAAAGATATTGTACAAGAATCATCAACATTATCAATATTATTAACATCAACAAAAGCTCTATATCTACTAGAAACATTTCCAGCTATATCTTGCGTCCAGAAATAATATGTTCCAATTTTTGTAGGTTTAAATACATCACTGGAAATCACATTTTTAAAACTATCACTATTAAAACTAACTGGATTATCACTAACATAGTAACCATATACACCACTGCCATTACCATCATCAAATGATAAATTAACATTTTGATTCACCCTTGCCCAAGAAGAAGTCGTATTAGCAACCATTGTTGCCTCTTCTTTATCAATTCTAATATTAACTTTTCTTGAAGTATTATCATTATTTATTTTAGAGTCCGCTTTTAAATTATAAGTTATTATCACATTAACATCAGCTATAACAGAAGCCTTTACTGTAAAAACATTATAATAAACATCATCATTAGCTACATACAAAGAACCATCATAATTAGTCAATTTATCTTTATATTTTACATATGTATTACCTTCATAATCATAACTTATACTTTCAAAATCATTATTATATTTATCACTAGAAACAATAATTGAAACATCTTCTTTACTCCATTCAGCTGTATCATTATATAAACCTAGTTTTTTATTAGTATTTGCGGCAACTAACATTACTTTAATATTATTATCATTTAAAGCTTGCTCTGCCAGTGTACAATTTTCTTTTTCATTATATTTTGGTTCAATTTCACCATTTTTATATAAAACATCAACTGTTTTACAAATCATATTTTCATTATTAGTTGGATTACTAATTTTAGCTAAACCAGTCTCATCTGATTCATCAGCAGTCAAATATCCTTCAACAACTAATTTATTTACAGAAACAGATATCTTATTACTAACATTGTTCTCCTTTGCCCACTTATAAGCTGCTGATTCAATTTGCTTTACTTTACTTTCATATGCTTTCTGCTTTGAATTTTTAGCAACATTGCCATAAGCAGAAATCGCCACTACCGACAATATTCCAATTATTGCTATAACAGCTAATAGTTCTACTAAAGTAAACCCCTTATTTTTTTTATCATTCATCATTACTCACACCTACTATTCTTAATAAGAATATATCACATAAAAAACAAATAAAATAAAAAAAGTGCCATAAAGCACTTTATAACTAATTTCCTTTCGGTTGACCATCTTTACCAACTAAAACTTCTCTTGGCTTACTACCATTAGCAGGACCAATTATTCCTCGGTCTTCAAGCAAATCAACAATACGAGCCGCTCTGTTATAACCAAGTCTAAATCTTCTCTGTAGTAAAGAAGCACTAACTTTACCAGTTTCAATAGCAAATTCTACTATTTCATTATATAAAGGATCATCATAATTTTCCTTATCACCACTTACAGGATTATGTTCTTCCTCAACTGCTTTATTTAAAGAATCATCATAAACTGCTGATTGTTGTCCACAAACATGTTCAATAACTCTAGAGATTTCATCATCTGTTATAAAACAACCTTGTACTCTTATTGGCGTATTTTCACCCATTGGTAAATAAAGCATATCTCCTTTTCCTAATAGTTTTTCAGCTCCAGCCGTATCAAGAATCGTACGAGAATCAACAAACGAAGCTACAGCAAAAGCTATTCTTGATGGAATATTAGCTTTAATAACACCTGTAATAACATTAGTACTTGGTCTTTGCGTTGCTACAATTAAATGAATTCCCGCCGCACGAGCTAATTGTGTAATTCTTTGAATCGAAGCCTCTACTTCTTTAGAAGCAACCATCATTAAATCAGCAAGCTCATCTATAATAACAACAATATAAGGCATTTTTTCTAAAGAACAAGTTGGATCTTGACTCTTTTTCTTATCTACATATTGATTATATTCCTCAACTTTTTTAACTCCACATTCAGCAAAAGTTTCATAACGATCATCCATCATTGCAACAATTCTCTGTAAAGCCGTACTAGCTTTTTTAGGATCTGTAACAACAGGCCATAATAAATGAGGAACTCCATTATAGTTAGACATTTCAACCTTCTTAGGATCGACTAAAACTAATTTAACTTCATCAGGACGATATCTCATTAAAATAGAGGCAATAATACTATTCATACAAACAGATTTACCTGAACCAGTTGAACCTGCTACTAATAAGTGAGGCATTTTAGCAATATCAGCTGTTTGAACACGTCCCATCAAATCTTTACCTAAAGCAACTAGTATTTTAGCTCCTTCTTGATTCTTAGGAATATTACCTAAAACCTCACGAATTTTAACCGCACTAATTGAAGGGTTAGGAATTTCAATACCTACTGTACTTTTACCAGGAATCGGTGCTTCTATTGAAACACTTTTAGCAGCTAAAGCAAGAGCAATTTCTTTATCTAAAGATTCAATTCTACTAACCTTCGTTCCACTATGAACAGCCACCTCATATTGAGTTACCGCTGGACCAACATGGATTTCTACAACAGTTCCTTTAATTTGAAAATCACTAAGAACACGTTCTAAGATTATCTTATTACTTTTTGTAAATTCATTATTAACATTTTTTTGTTTAGGTACCTCATCTAACAAATTAATATTAGGTAATGTATAAATACCTCTTTTAGTGGCCACAGGTTCTAAAGAGGGTAATGGTGCTGTTTCTTCTTTAATCATTGAAGCAACTGTAACAGGAGTTACAGGTACATGTGTCGTTGCAGCCAACGCTTCTTCTTTTATCTTCAAAGAATTTGTATCAACATTACTAAGTTCACGTAAACTTATTGGACCTTCTTCTAACTCATCATCTTCTTCATCTTCTTCATCATCAGAAGCTCTTTCTTTAATTGATAACAATTTTTCACGAACATTATTCAAAACATCACTTAGGTTAACATCAAACATCAAAACAATACCAAAAATTGTTAAAGCTACCAAAACTATAATAGCCCCAACCTTACCAAATAAAGTATCAAGAACAAAGGCTATACCTCCACCTATAATACCTCCACCAATATTAATACTTTCTTGACCAGAAGTAAAAATAGAAGCATTTGTTCCCATCGTTGATATTCTACTTTGATAACTATCCATTGTCTTCGTTATAATTTGATTAGGTTCATACGCATTAATAAAGCCAAAATGAGCTCCAACCAATACAACAATAATTAGAATATAAAAACCAATAAGTCTTGAAGTAAAAAACTCTGGTAACTTTCTTTTAAGTAGCATATATCCACCCATAAATAAAACTACCAACTGAATTAGAAGCCAAAGTTCACCCACTAAAAACATTGCAAATTTTTTAATAAGTGCTCCTACTGGTCCAAACCCAAAACCTAATATACCTATTAATATTAAAAGTAAACCGATCATTTCGGCACTATAGTTAAATTGACTTTTTTCTTTTTCTTTAGATGTTTTTTTCTTTTTAGCCATACTATCTCACCATAACAATTATATCTTAAATAAATTATAAAATCAAAAGAAAAAGAGGCATCTCCCCTTTTATTAACATAAAAACAAGTTTAATAGTATAATACCAGCTATAATGTATAAAATAAGTAGTATAAAAGGACTAATTCTTACGCGCAAGCTCTTTTTCCGAAAAGTCATTAAATATAAGCTCCTACTATGATAATTAATAGGATAAACAAGACTAAGATAATTGCTGGTCCTAAAGCATTATTTCCACAATGATTCATAAATCATTCCTCCTTTATTTGTCTTTTCACTTATATTCTATGGTTCTTAAATGATTTATGTGCTTGTTTTTCTTGTTTTTTAGATTAGACGTTGCTATAATTATAATTATGTTAAGGAGGAAAACATGAAAAAGAAGATTATTGTGTTAGCCCTTATCGTAACATTGATGTCAGGGTGTGGAAGTAAAATACCAAAACTATCAAATGGTGACGAAGCGGTCGTAACACTAAAAGATGGTTCAATGATTAGTGCCAATGAACTATACAACGAATTAAAAGATGACTATGCACTAGAAGCTTTGGTAAATATGGTTGATAAGAAAGTCTTAGAAGATAAATATAAAGATAAGAAAGAAGAAGCTACAAAAGCTGCTGAATCAACTATAAAACAACTTGAAGAAGCTTATGGCGATGATTTAGAAAGTGCAATTCAATATTACACTAACTATAATTCAAAAGAAGCTTACAAAGAATATCTATATTTAAATCATTTACAAAGTTTAGCAATTACTGATTATTGTAAAGATCAAATTACAGATAAAGAAATAAATAAATATTACAAAGACGAAGTTGTTGGCGATATTAAAGTTAGTCATATTTTAATTACTGCTAAAGTAAAAGATGATATGACAGACGAAGAAAAAACTAAAGCTGAAACTGAAGCTAAAAACAAAATAACTTCTATAATTAATGAACTTAAAAAGACTGATTCAAAAAAAGTTGCTGAAAAATTTGCTGAATTAGCTAAAAAACAATCAGAAGATGAAAGCACTAAAGATAATGGTGGTTCTTTAGGATTTATCAACGTTGATACTTTAAGTTCAGACTATGATGAACTTGTTAAAGCTGCTTATAAATTAAAAGATGGAGAATTCTCTACTGAAGTTATTACAACTGAATTAGGATACCACGTAATTTTAAGAGTTGAAACAAAAGATAAAGCTCCTCTTGAAGACGTTAAAGACTCTATCATTGAAAAATTAGCTGATCAATATCTTGAAAAAAATCAAGTAGCTAATATCAAAGCTCTACAACAAGTTAGAAAAGATTATGGTGTAGAATTCGTTGATACAGATTTAAAATCCCAATATGCTAAATATATTCAAAATACTATTTCTTCATATGAAAAGAGTTCAAATAGCGACAATTCAGCTGACAATACTTCAAATAACTCAAGTAATTCAAGTAAATAAAAAAATATTGCGATTGCAATATTTTTTTATTTTTCTTTTAATTTTGGTAAAAATTCTTCTTTCCATTCAGCAAAATCTTTAATCATTGTTTTTTCCTTATTCTTTACTGGTGAAACCTTATAAGTTTTATTATTATCTAATTTAATTAAAGTTGTTTTATCTATATCATCTAAAATGCTATGATCAATATTTTTTTCTTGTTTTTCCATAGACTTTAACCTTTTATCAATTGCTTATTCTACATCTTCAGTTAATTTTAAAGAATATAAACAAACTTCATTACTATCTAAAAGAATAAAATCACAATAATCCACATCACGCTTATAATAAACTGGTTTACGAATCTCTATTTGGGCATCCATCAAATCATCAAAATTTGTTACCTTTATAATACTTTTATCTTTAAAATCAGGTATTTCAAAACTATTAACCAATACTGCATCATACGTTTTTAAAATATCTTTTAAAGTACTATAAAATATATCTTGTGGACTTCTAGTTTTCCTCAAATATATAAACAGACTTATTATTAATATCAATCCCAAACATATTGTAATAAACGCATAATTAACACAATCATACATACACAATATCATAGTTGCCACAAACATTAATATAATACTTAAAACAAATATAACAATCTTACTACTTCTACTCATAATTATCTCCTATCCTATTAAATTAGATATATATATTGATGGCTTAGCTACATAAGGTATTTTTAATAACACTTTACCTCTAATATCCTTCATACTTAATTCTATATCATCAGAAGAATTATTTCCATCTCCCTTAGTATAAAAATAAAATTCACCATCTTTTTCTGTCTTTATAACAATTCTATGAACAATTGATAAACCATCATGCTCATAAACTATGATATCTCCTTCTTGAAGCTCTTTCGGATTATTAACTTTATGTACAATAACAGCATCTCCTCGTTTAAGAACTGGTTCCATCGATTGTGAACCAATACCTAAAATAAAATAAGAGAAATACCCAGAAATCAAACATATCAGTAGAATAAAAAAAACATAAAAAGGTATATCAATCAAATGAAACATTCCTTTACTAAAATCATGTTCAATTCCATTTTCATATTCACCTATCATTCTCGAAGAATAAACAAAAATCAAAAATGGTAACCCAATACTAAAAATTGAAGATAAATAATCACCTAAATCAGGTTCTAACGGCACTAAAAAAACATAACATTCCATAACAATTCGATATAACAAAGATGGTTTATAACCTACCATATAAGTCAAATAACTTAACAAGAAATGTTTTACCAGTAACGGAATAAATGCTAAAGTTACAAATCTAAATATCCCAAAAGTATTTGATAAATCATAAGTTCCAATAAATAACATTAATTCCATTAACATAAATATTAAAGTATAACCAGCTATTATAAATTTACTATCTTTGTTAGCATTAATTATATTATACCTAGTTGTTTCAATTCCTACTATCATAATTAGATTAAAAAAGATATTAGAAAAAATAGTTTTTACACTTAAAGAATAAGAATTCTTTAAAAAACCTACTAAAAATCCTAGACTATATATTATTACAAAGTATATTATTATTTGTGTAATAACTAATCCTAGTATATTTTTTTTCAAATACTTTTTCTTATCTTTTTGATATCCAAATAAAATAAAAGAAATAAAAGCAACAAGTAAACAAAAAGAAGCTGTTATACTTTCGCTATAAATTTAAAAATTATCAAGTAAAAAAAACATATATATTAAAATATATATGAGAAGTATAGACATAAATAAACTATTTTTAATACTTCTTTTACCCATTTTTACTCCTACTATCTCTATTCTTACATATGTTAATTAACATATTATTAGTTAACATATGTAAAAATAAAATATAAAATTTTATTTTTATGCTTGAACATAACTCATTGTACAAGTCAATGATAAAGTCTGTGGTGTTGTTGGTAATTGAGAAGACGTAATATTTTTATCATATTCTACTCTTACTTTTATTTTTTTAGTTTGACCTGCATTAAGAGTATCATTAGCTCTAATAGCTGTTCCATCACTATAAGTTACTACATAATTAGTATAAACATCCTGTGCAGTTGAAACACCAGTTAAAGTTGGTGCCACAGCTAACTTAGCATTAATTGATCCATTATTTACAACATCAACAGTAAATTCATAATAATCTCCAGGCTTAGCAAGATCAACAGCATAAGTTAATGTTGTTGTACCAGTTCCAGAAACAGTTGGTGTTGTTGTAGCTGTCTTACTACCTGAAGTAACTGCAATATTATTAAAATGCACATTCCACGTATTAGAACTAATTTTTGTTGTTCCATTAACAGTTAATTGTGTAGACAAAGCAGCATAACCAATACTAATTCCTAAAAGTAATAGCAAAACACTCGCAATTACTAACTTTCCTCTATTTGTTTTTTTTCTCATACTTCTTCCTCCTAGAACTCCTATTCTCCCTTAATTATAACACAAAAAATATTTAATCGATATAATATATATTCACTAATAAATTAATTTAACCAACTGTAACTATTAATGTCGGTATTCCTTTAGTATCAAGTAGTGCTTTATCTGTAGTTGACTTGACAGTCAACTTAAATGTTTTAGATTGATCAACAAAATTATCAAGTACAACATCAGATCTAAAGTTAGTTTTATTCAAAACTGCTGTTCGTGCTCCTGCATCATACAAAAACCAAGACATATTAGTAGTACTACTCAAATCAAAATTACTTAAATTTAAAACCAAATTAGAATTATTATGACCTGCATTATGAAACATATATTCCATATTAGTCACTTTACTTGTATTAAAATTGCTTACATCTAACTGAATAACTTTGCTCTTATATCCTACCGCATCAAACATTGCTCCCATATGCGTAACATTTGAGGTATCAAAATGACTTACATCCAACGTAAAGTTTGGATTTTCATGACCTGCTGATGAAAACATTGCGTGCATGTTAGTTACTTTACTAGTATTAAAATGTGAAACATCTAAAGTAAAATTTGGATTCGAATATCCACAATTAGTAAACATTTCTTCCATCGTTGTTACATTTGATGTATCAAAACTGTTT
>UWSL01000049.1 GCA_900552975.1 uncultured Mycoplasmatota bacterium
AAACAATTTTAAAAACAAAAAAAAATTTTATTAATAAAAAAAATAAAAAATATTAACTAAACGTTAATATTTTTTTAGTACTCTTCGTAAATACTTATAAAAAGGTTTATTGCTCTTTTTAAGTAAAAAAATAAATAAGATAAGACAAATAAACGAAACAACATAAATAATAAATCCCCATAAAAATTGACTTGTTAAAGCAATATAAAGACCTATTAATCCAATAATTCCTAGCAAAACATAAACAATAAATAAATAGATTGAATGCTTATATTCATGCAAATGAGCCTGTCTATATTTAATTCTAATTTCTTGCTTAATATCTTTACCTAGTTTTTTAAATTTTTTCATTATTTGCTTATCATTCACTCTTATCACCTACAATTAAAAGTTATTACCATTCCAACCCCAATTTTCAAATTCACTATAACTTACATATATATTATCTGGTTTTATTTCTAATTCTTTATTCAATAAATTAGTTATTTCCTGAGTCATCATATTATATTTTTGTGAATCACAACTTCCATAAATTTTAATATCTACATAAGCAATTGGTTCACTATTTTTTCCTTGAAAATACATCTTGCATTCTGGAACAAATTCACACATTAACCAGCTTTCTTGCTTACCCAATATTTTTATTAATTCTCCAATTTTTTCTTTCATTCTTACTTCTTGATCATTAATAATTTTTTTATTTGTTCTAACTTGTACGTATGGCATAATTTTATCTCCTTCTAATCATTAGTCTTTATATAAATTATAAGAATTACATTTATCAAAAAGGAAACCCCTACTACAATCCATGCAAAATTAAATGTTTTACTTTCTTTCGTAACATCTAATTGTTCCATATTCTTATTTTCTATATAACTACCCTCATTTATTTTATCACATAATGAACTATCATCACTGATATATATAGTATTACCTAAAATATTAATTTGATCAACTGATTTTTTTAAATTATAAACCAAATTAAAGTTTAAAATTTCTTTCATTTCTTTTAAATTAATATCTTTATTTAAATAAAATAAAATTTTACTTTTTTTATCACTATTTTGTTTGTCATCAATTAAAATATCTCTAAAATATTCACCATTTACATCTTGAATCGAAACAGAATATAAATCGGTATCATTATCAATCATTCCAAGTTCATATTCTAGAATTTTACTACTTAATAAACCATTATTTAAACCGATAACCTTAACTGGTATATTTATTTTATTATCATTATTTAACACACAACGATTTACAATTATTCCCATCTTTCCAACTTCCAAAGCTCTTACTCTTGCAAAAGAAAAAATAATTAACATAATTAAAAAAGCTTTTAATATTATCTTTTTCATTATAATCACCTACTCCTGTGGTTCATTTTCACAATACTGTTTAGTCATTTGCGTACGACTATTATTATCGACGTTAGAAAAAATTTGACACTTAGTATAATTAATTAAATACAAACCAAACATTTCTGAATTATTTCTTAATTTACTATAAGAATGAACAAACATATATTCATCATAATTATAACTTTCACCATAAACATTATAAAATAAGTTACTTCCATCAAAATAATCATAAAAATTTTGATAAATATCATTAAGTTCAGCAGGAATTTGAATTTCTATTTGACCTTTTTTAGCTGCTATTGAATCATAAACTTGCTGTAAAGAATAAGAGCTTTCTTTTAAACGTTTAGTTTCATCATAAACAAAAGTATCATTATCATTAGTTTCTGTTGGAGCAAATTCATTATTTATAACTTCTTCCTTAAAATTAGTCGAAAGTCCATTAGTACTTTTTAGATGAACTATATATCCTCCACCAAAAATAATTGTACAAATCATCAAAACAACAAGATAATCTTTTTTCATACTACCACCTATCTAAATTATAACACTTCTCTTAATTAACATAAAGATTCAAAAAAAAGAACTTATTTCTAAGTCCTTTACTATTACATAGCTAATCCTTGCTTAACTTGAACATCGTTAGAAGTAACCATTGCTTTTGTTATCTTATTACTATCAATATTTAATTCAGTTAAAGCTTGATGATAACAAGCATTTAAAACTCTAGCATCAATAATTGATCCTCCTAAAATACTCATTATATAATCACATATTCTACTTATATCATCTAAATGATATTTTCTTATATTTTCTAACAATTTATTATTACCTCTAGCTGCATTATTAGCTACTAATCTCATTAATATTTCTCTATTAATTTCACTTTGACCATCTAAATAAATAATGTTCATATTCTTTCCCCTTTCTCAAGTGCTGTCGAGGATTATAACACAACATCTAACTATATGCAAGACTTTTTATTTTCATTACTTATTTTAGTTTTTCTAAATCTTTAGTAATTTCTTCTAAAGTACGACTATTATGTCTTGGTTTTAACATAATAGTTGCTACTTTTCCATTACTTTTAACACTTAAATTAACATCATAAAGTGAATTTATTGAATTTTGAGCACTAATTAAAATACTAGGAATTTCATTTAAATAATTAGTATCATCTATATAAATTCCCATTTCATAGTTACGTAAAAAAGTTTTATCTGAAACTTCACCAAGTTCTCCAATAAATTTTATCTTAGGATAATTATTAAAGTATTCTGTAAGCAATTTATAATTAATAAAACTAGCATAATTAGTTGCAAATTTATAATGTCTATTAAAATTTCTTTCTTCCATTTCCCACATTGTGACCGCATTAAACTTAAAATCCTTATCATCTTTTAAAGATAAAACAAAATACTCATATTCTATTTTCCCATTTTTTCTGTTATAAACTTTAGTTTCTTCCTTTTCTACAACGGCCTCTATTGCATATTTTTCCTTTAATTCCTTTAGTACATAATCTTGCGGATTTTTTGCATATTCCTTATCTGCTCTTGTTTCGCCACAACCACTTAAAGTCATTAATAAACAACATAAGCTAATAAGAAAAAGCCCCTTTTGTATCTTTTTCATCAAAACACCTCTTTATTTTTGGCAATTTGGACAATAATATGTACTTCTTCCACCAACGACAATTCTTTTTATTATTGCTCCACATTCCTTACAAGCTTCATTTTCTCTTTTATGAACCATTAAATGTTCTTGATATCTTCCTGTAACTCCTAAACTAGAGGTATAACTTCTAATCGTTGTCCCCCCACATTTAATAGCTTCCTCAATAATTTTTTTGCTAGCCACAACAATTTGTTGACATTCATCAACTTTTATTTCGGTTCCTAAACGCAAAGGATTAATCTTTGCTCCAAAAAGGACTTCATCAGCGTAAATATTACCTAAGCCAGATATAATTGTTTGATCAAGTAATAATGTCTTCATTGGTAATTTACGATTATGAAAATTATCATACAAGTATTCTTTAGTTAATTTATCATCAATTGGTTCAATTCCTTGTTTTTTTATTGGTTCATAATCAGCAATATTTTTTTTTAAAACTAAAGCCATTCTGCCAAACTTACGAGTATCATGATAACGAAGATCTACTCCATCTTCAAATTCAAAAATAATGTGTTCATGTTTACTTATTTCTTCATTATGGTCTTTAATAAAGTACTTGCCTTCCATTCGTAAATGACTACATAAATAATAATCACCTATATCAAACATTAACCATTTGCCTTTTCTTAAAATATCTTCAAACTTTAAACCAATTAATTTTTCTTTAAATTCTTTTACATCTGTTTCAATAATTTTATCGTATAAAATATTAACGTTTTTGATTTTTCTTCCTAGAATTCGTTTTTTTAACGTTTGTCTTACTGTTTCTACTTCTGCTATTTCTGGCATCTTGTTTCAAACTCCTTACATTAATTTTCTTTTTTACTATATTATTACTCATTATAAGATAAGCAACATCAGCTTCTTTCAATAAATAATCCTGTAAAGTAACAATAAATGTATTAAGATCTATAATACTTAGACTTTCTTTTAAAGCAACTTCTAATTTAATTGCTTTTATTCCTCCAAAGTTATTTAATACTAATTTATCTATTTTTTTAACTTCTGTTCTATTAGTTATTTCATCAGTATATTCTTCACTTAATTCTTTATGTTCATCTTCCATTACTTTAAAACTATTTAAAATTATTTTTAAAGATTTCCAAATAATTAAACCTAAGATAAAGATACAACCTATTTTATCAGCATCTTTTAAAATAAAAATATTTATTTTACTAAGTAAAGTTGCTAAACTAACACCACATAATAAGAAGTCCATATTACTATTTAAATAACTGACTGTAAGTAAACCCTTTCTTTTATTATAGCTAGTATTAGTTGTAAAACATCCAACTGCATATCTAATGAAAACACTTAATATAACAAATAATATTATTCCAAAACTAACCTTTGTAACTGGATACGTAAACGATAATAAAGTTACCAAAGTTCCTAAAATAACAAAAACCAAGCCTATTAGTGAACTTAATAAAGCTTTCTTTTTATTATTTTCTTTATTTTTAGAAGTTAAAGTAATTAAAACTATCATCAATAATTCATATATTGAACTTTCAATTAAAGTATAGCTATTACATAATAAACCACCAACAATTTTTAACAACATAATAACTAGACTAGCTATTATAAATTTTTTTACTTCCTTCATTTTACTCCTCCTATACAACGTATATAATACCATAAATCCATAAAAAAAAGCACTATAAAGTGCCTAATTAATTATTTTGTTTCATACCAATCTTTACCATAATCATGACTTACTTTTAAAGGGACAGCTAAAGTAACACAATGTTCCATATTATCTCTAACAATCTTCTCTAAGATTTCTTTTTCTTCTTCTACAACATCGAAGATTAATTCATCATGAACTTGTAAAAGCATTCTAGAACGTAAGTTATTTTTCTTCATATCATTAAATACACCTACCATTGCTTTTTTCATAATATCAGCACTTGTTCCCTGAATTGGTGTATTAAGAGCAATACGTTCACCACTTTGTCTTATCATAAAATTCTTATTATTTAATTCATCAATTACTCTTTTTCTATTAAATAAAGTTTTTACATAACCATCACGATAAGCTTCCATAACTATGTTATCCATATATTTTTTAACTCCTGGATACAATTCATAATATTTATTAATAAATTCTTTAGCTTCCTTAGCACTTATTTCTAAGTTTTCTCCTAAACCAAAACCTGATATTCCATAAACAATTCCAAAGATAACTGCTTTCGCCGTCTTTCTCTGTAATTTAGTAACATCTTCCATCGCGATACCATAAATATCTGCAGCTACTCTTGTATGAATATCTTCATCTTTAATGAATGCTTCTTGCAATTCCTTACAATCACTAACATGTGCTAAAACACGTAATTCCATTTGGGAATAATCAGCACTTAAAAAGCAATCAAATTCTGGTAAAAAGGCTTTTCTAATCTTTCTTCCTTCTTCATCACGTGCTGGAATATTTTGTAAATTAGGTTCAACTGAAGATAAACGTCCTGTTCTCGTTAAATTTTGTTTATAAATAGTATGTATCTTTCCATCTTCTCTAATGTAATTAGCTAAACCATCTAAGTAAGTACTTTTTATTTTCGTTAAACCTCTGTATTCCAAAATTTTTCCTACTATTTCATGTTCATTAACAAGTTTATTCAAAATATTAACATCTGTTTTATAACCAGTTTTAGTCTTCTTAGCATAAGGAAGTTGTAACTTTTCAAACAATATAACACCAAGTTGCTTAGGACTACTAATATTAAATTCTTCACCAGCCAATTCATATATTTTATGAGCTAATTCATTAATCCTTTCTTCCATATCTTTACCCATATCTTCTAAAATAGATTGTTTAACAATAACACCATCATATTCCATATTAGCTAAGACTGTAACTAAAGGCATTTCAATATCATAATATAAAAATAACATTTCTTCTTTTTCTAAAGAATTTACATAGTAATCTCGCTTATCAAAAATAAATCTACTCTTTAAAACAATATCTGACTTTTTAAAGCCATCTTTTAAACTTTGCGAATAAAAAGCTACTTCGCAATCATTACTATTCATTAAATAAGCTATATCATCTTTACTAGTTATATTAAGTAAATAAGCTGCAATCATTAAGTCATCTTTTACAGTTAATTCTAAACCTAATTTTTTCAATAAAACAAAGTTTTTCTTTTGATCAAAAGTAAAAATTGTTTTATCTTTTAAAATATCCCCTACGTCTTCTAAAATACTATTACTTATAAAATAATTATTCTTACTATCACTAAGAGCTAATCCAATGATTTCTCCATCATGATAGTTTTCCTGACTACATTCCACATAAAGACCAACTTGTTCTTCTAACTTACTTAAATCTTCCCTACTCTTAACATTAATATACTTTATCTCTTTTGTTATTGCTTTGGAAGATTCCACATTCTTCTTTATATAAGAATAAAATTCTAATTCTTCATATAATTTATTTAAAGCTACTAAATCAGGTCCATTGTATTTAACTTCCTCTAAACTATCATTTATTGGAACTTCACGATATATTGTTGCTATTTCCTTACTCATAAATGCACTATCTTTATCATTAAGTAATTTTTCCTTAACTTTTCCTTTAAGCTCATCAATATGTTCATAGATATCTTCAATTGTGTCATATTGTTTTAATAAGTTGATTGCTGTTTTATCACCAATACCTTTAACCCCAGGAATATTATCAGAAGCATCACCAGCTAGAGCTTTATAATCAATCATTCTAATTGGTTCAAATCCCCAATCTTTTTTAAATGTTTGTGGATTATAGCGAATATAATCTTTTTGTTTTAATAGTTTTATATCAACTTCAGCAGATAATAATTGCAATAAGTCTTTATCTGAAGAAACAATCGTTGCTACATAATCATCATCTTCTTCACATTTTTTAGCAAAAGTTCCAATTATATCATCTGCTTCATATGGTTCCATTTCATAATATTTAATCCCCATCACTGTCAAAATATCTCTTGCAACAGACATTTGCATTTTTAATTCGTTTGGTGTTTCTGCACGACCATCTTTATAAGTTTCATATTTCTGTTTACGAAAATTTTTACCAATATCAAAAGCCACCATTATATATTCTGGTTTTTCTTCATGAATAATTTTATTCATCATCCCAACAAAACCATACAAAGCATTAGTAGGTACTCCCTTACTATTTTTCATAACATTACCTGTATAAGCTGTTGCATAATAACTTCTAAACATTAAGTTATTTCCATCTACCAATATTACTTTTTTCATTTAACCACCTATTTCATATTATACCAAATAATAACCTTTTTTATAAAAAAAGATAGATCATTCTATCTATCTTTCCGGCACTCCGCAATAAATTTTTCAAAAATATTATTAAATTGAGGCAATAACTCGGGATGAAATTGTACTCCTATTATAAAACGATCATTACCTTTATATTCTATTCCTTCAATTATCCCATCTAAACTACGAGCACTAACCATAAATTCACTACCGACAGTTATAATACAATTATGATGAACACTATTAACTTCTATTTCTGTTTGACCTATTATTTTTGCTAACTTACTATCAGAAAGTACGTTATCTTTATGAACAGTTATGTTTGAATTATTCCTTTTTACTTCCACTGGCCAATGTTGATCACTTGGTATTTTTTCAATAATTCTTTTTACCTCTGTACTTTCTTTATTTACCGAATACATCGCTAAAGTCTGCATTCCCATACAAATACCTAAAATAGGTTTTTTCTTTTGATAAAAATAATCAATAACTTCAAAATTAACTGGTCGTATCCTGCTTCCTCCCGGTAACAACAAACCATCACACATTGCCAATGACTCTTCTATTATTTTTTCATCACAAAAAGGAATTAACAAAGGCACAGCACCTAATTCAACCAGTTTTCGTATATAATTATTTCCATATCGATAAGTATCTAAGAAACAATCATCACTTACCATATAATTACTAGTTGCTAATATTCCTATTACCGGTTTTCTATTCACAAAAATCATCCCAAACTATTTTTTTATAATCATCACTACCTACTGGTATAACATTATAATCTTTTCCAATATAAGCATTATAGTTATCTCCAAAATCTATTATATGTTGCGTATTCCCAGTTAATTCATGATATTTACTAATAAGCCATTTATTTAATGCTATATAATTCTGATTTATAAAAATAACAACTTTACATTCCATGTTTTCTATCTTACTTAATATTCCTATAGTAAGTTCATAGTCACCTTCTGTTACAAATAACATATCTTTATCTACTTTCAACTCTTTTTTTTCTTTCAATGCTTTCATTGTCTTTTTTAAAATATCTTTATAAGTTAATTTATCATTCATAATTTTATTATCAATTTCAATTAATTGTTCTAAAATTTCTTTTTCACTATCCATAATATCCAATATTTTATACATTATTAACACCCTTTTTTTTAATTTCACTACTTGATACTAAATTATCTATTAGAGAAAGTGTCTCCGTATCATAACCTGTTTCATTAATTAAATTACTCATATTTACTTCCCATTTTGCTGTATGATATTTTCTTTTTACTTTTGTTTCTCCATCTTTTATATACTGCATAATTTCTACTTTAGTTTTTTTAGACATTTCAATAAAATTGTCCAAGTTCATAACATATGTGGCATTTTCGGAAGCTAATTCATAACTATCCAAATCTTTATAAAATTTTTCAAATATTACTTTTCCATTACCATAAATATAACCTACATAGCCAGAAAAATTGTTTATTCCTTCTATTCTATATAAATATGATGTTTGTTCAAAGAAATCTAATCTTCTTCTTAATTCACGATCTTTTTCTTCTTTTGTCTTTCCTTCTTTAGAACCAAATTTCTTTTCACGAGGAGCATAATTAGTATGATCAGCCTGTCCTTTTCTAACAAAGTTCCATGAAGCTACTAATTCTTTTGATTCTACTAATTTTCGTAATCTTTCTAACAAACCACTCATTACTTCTGCATCACGATAATTAACACCATCAGCAATATCCATCGAAAATGTACGATATTCTGGATGTCTATTCCTAATAGCACTCCACTCATTTATTAATTCATCTAATTTAACAAGTCTTTTTGTCCAATCAAAACAAGTAACTTTCATTTTGAAATCATAATTACTTAACTCTTTAAGTGCTTGAATTTTTTGCATATATAAATCAACGTATATAAAACTATTATGTACTTTGTTATCATTTTGCTCAACTAATTTTGTTAAATCAATTAAAATATTGGCCATCGCAAATTCAAATTTTTCTAAATCTAAACAATCATTTAAAGCCTCTAAAGATATTGGTTTATCACAAACTTGAGCCATTTGATTATATCTTACTAAAAACGTTACTATACAATCTCTAACTTTATCTAAAAAAGAATTAAAACTTCCGGGAATATAATCTTTTCCCATAAATTCTTTCTTCATTTGTTCATTATCGTTATATAATTCTATTAAAGCAGAACTTTCTTTTTCTAATCCTTCTAAAGAAGTCTCATTTTTTAAAGCAGTAATTGCTTTTTTATATTTTCTAAAAAAATCACTTAAAATTTCTTTATTCTTAAAATAATCTCCTGAAAGTTCAGGTGAACATCCTGCAAACCTTTCACAAATAGCATAACAAATAAATTCTAAAGAAATTTTCAATTCACGACTATTATGAGTCAAAGAAGCATCAGACTTTAAAGCAATCCCTTTCATACAAAGTTTAAAATCATCAATTAAAGAATTTAGCTTACGAAGATAATTATCATAAAAATATTCTTTTACCAGGTTTCTACCATTCACTACTTTTGAACAATCATATAAAGTATCTATTGGAAAAATATAATTTCCCTCATAAAAAGCTAAAGGATTAAACACTTCTTCTACTTCATTACATATAACATTAGCCATTTTTTAAAACACTCCTCACTAAATATTAAAAACCATTATTTAAATCCTATCACAAAAAAGAAAAAATGAAAATAATTAAAATATATAGATAAATTATTAAATATATGCTATCATTTAGAATAGAGAAGAGGTTATAGAAATGAAAAAATTAGATAATAAAAAAATTATTTTATTAGTAGTACTTATCTTAGCAATAGCCTTAGTTATTTTCTTGGCCATCAAACAATCATCAAAGAAAAAAGATGGTAAATTAGCTAACGATGAAGAAACTAAAATTGCTGAAACTACCACAATTGATTATATTACTAAGCTTACCTATGGCCAAGGAACTGCTTATAATGGTTTAGACTTGTTATATAATAGAGATTCAGTTACTTACGACGACTTAACTGTTGGAAATATTCTAACAACAGCCTTCGAATACGCTGTTAATAATTCTGAAAGTGAAGTTTCCAATACCGTTATTAATGCTTTAAAAAATGATGGTTTTGATACTGATAATATGACTATAATAAGTGGTAGCAGTATTCGTAACGCTATTAAAAAAATCTTTGGTGTTGATTTTGATAATAAAGATTATAGTGCTGGCATTAATTATAAATTCCAATACTTTTATAATAGTGAGTTTGATGT
>UWSL01000050.1 GCA_900552975.1 uncultured Mycoplasmatota bacterium
TAGTTGAACCTTATTTATTACAAGAAGGCTTTGTAAAAAGAACGCCTCGTGGTCGAATCGCAACTGAAAAAGCTTATCAACATTTAAATATTGAACATAATTTAGATGATAATAAAAAGTAGTGCTTATCCTTTAAGATGAGTCTTTTTATTTTATAAAGAAACTTTTTTTCGACTTGACAGGGCTAGTCAAAGATGTAAAATAATGGTAGAATAGTAATGTATTTAGAAAGGTGTAATATTATGGATGATAAAACTAGTTTATTTGATGTTTCCGTTATTAAAAGACGATTAATAGCCGATACTTTGAAAGAAGTAAGTGAGGCTTTGGAAGAAAGAGGTTATAATGCTATTAATCAGTTAGTTGGTTATTTAATTAGTGGTGATCCGGGTTATATTTCAAATTATAAGAAATCACGAAGTAAAATATTGGAATATGATCGTGCTGAAGTCTTAGCAATTGTTTTGGAAGAATATTTGGATAAACAATGAGATGCCTTGGTTTAGATTTAGGAACTAAGACTTTGGGTTTAGCTTTAAGTGACAAATCAAATACCATTGCTAGTCCATATCGCGTTTTGCGATGGAATGGTGAAAATTATGATTTGTTGTTTAAAGATTTGGATATGATAATTGATGATAATGGGATAACTAATCTGGTTTTAGGATTACCAAAAAATATGAATAATACACTAGGTTTTGCTGCAGAACGAAGTTTAAAGTTTAAAGAAGCTTTAGAAAAACGTTATAGCTTAGAAGTGACGTTAATAGATGAAAGATTGTCGACTGTTGAAGCAACTAATTATCTTTTAGATGCTGATATGAGTCGTAAAAAAAGAAAAAAAGTAGTTGATGGAGTTGCAGCAAGTATAATACTTGATACTTATTTGAAAATGAAAGGTGAATAATTATGGAACAAGAAAAAAAAGGTTTATTTACAATAATTAATGATAAAGGAGAAGAAGTTGAATGTGAGATTCTTTTTACTTTTGACTCAGATGAAACAAAAAAAAGTTACATTGTTTATACAGACAATACTTTAGATGATGCTGGAAGTACTAAAGTATATGCATCAGTTTATGATCCAACTGGTCAAAGTTCAGAACTAATGCCAATCGAAACAGAAAAAGAATGGTTAGTTATTGAAAATATTTTATCTACTGTACAAGAAAAAATTGATGAGGCAGCTAGTAATAATTAATGAAGAAAAAGACAAAGAAAATAATATTGATTGTTTTAGCGATAATAATATTATCTATTGGTGGTGGAATAATAGGAGGAGTACTATTTTATAGTACTTCTTTGAGCGCTACCGGTAATAGTAATGAAGAGATAATTTTTATTATTAAATCCGGTACTCCTACAAAAGTTATTATCGATAATATGGTAGATTCTGGCTTGGTAAAAAATAAATATGCTGGTTATATTTATGTGAAAACGCATAAGGGTATTAATTTACAAGCTGGGACATATGTTTTAAATAAAGGAATGAATTTTCAAGAAATTATTAAAGCATTAAACAATGGAGATATCCTAGATGATAGTGTAAGTATTACATTTGTTGAAGGAAAAAGAATAAAAAGTTATGCTAAACAAATTAGTGAAAAATTTGGCTACAGTGAAGATGAAATATTAGGGGTATGGAATAATAAAGAATATTTACAAGAACTTATTGATAAGTATTGGTTCTTGACTGATGATATTTTAAATGATAAATTATATTATGCACTTGAGGGGTATTTATATCCTAATACTTATCAATTTAAAAAGGATGCTTCTATTAAAGAAATAACCGAGAAAATGTTGGATACAACGGGTGTTTTTTTAGGTAAGTATAAAAGTGAAATAGAAAATAGTAATTATTCAGTACATGAGATTTTGAGCATGGCAGGGATTATTGAACTTGAAGCAGTTTCTAATGAAGATCGTGAGAAAGTCTCTCAAGTTATTTATAAACGTCTTAACTTGGGAATGACTTTAGGAATGGATGTTACAACTTATTATGCAGTACAAAAAGAAATGAAAGAAGAGTTGTGGCAGAAGGATTTAGATACTAATAATCCTTATAATACGAGAGTTGTATCTGGTTTACCAGTAGGTCCAATTTGTAATTCAAGTATTGAAAGTGTGATTGCAGCTTTAGAACCTGCTAAAACAGATTATTTATATTTCTATGCTGATGTAAAAACTGGTCGTGTATACTTTGCCCAAAATGAAAGTGAGTTTCAAGCATTGATACAAAAATATAAAGTTTAGATATTAGGTGATAATATGAGAGAAAAAATACTAGAAATGGAACGTTATGCCAAAGATTATAACGTACCGATAATTGAAAAAGAATCAATTGCATTCATTATGAAATTTATCAAAGAAAATAATATTAAGGATATTTTGGAAATAGGTAGTGCTATTGGTTATTCAGCTATCTTAATGGCAAGTGTTAGTGATAAAGTAACAGTTACAACAATTGAACGTGATGATACAAGATACATGGAATGTTTAAAAAATGTTAAAAAATGTGAATTGGAAAAAAGAATTAATGTTGTTTGTCAAGATGCTTTAGAAATGAATCTAAGTGGGGTAAGTTATGATTTAATATTTATTGATGCAGCTAAAGGGCAATATACAAAGTTCTTTGAAAAATATAAATATTTTTTAAAACCAGGTGGAGTAATAATTACAGATAATTTAAAATTCCATGGACATGTTGGAAATAGAAATAATATTGCTAGTAGAAACTTAAAACAATTAGTTGGCAAAATAGAAAATTATATTGATTTTTTGAAAAATAATGATGAATTTGAAACTAAATTTTATGATGTTGGAGACGGCTTATCTGTAAGCATGAGAAAAAATGAAATCTAAAATACTAATTAACGTAGAAAAGATCGAAGAAATAGATGATTATAGAAAAGCAGGTATAACTGCTTTTCTTTTTGCTTTAACAGATTATACAGTTGGCTATGCCAATACTTACACTATTTCAGAAATAGAAAAAATTGATGTTTCAAATAAATATATTTTAATTAATAGATTACTAGAATGCCATGATGTTGATAATTTAAAAAAATTATTAAAACAGTTAAAAACAATTAAAGGGATTGTTTATGAAGATATTGCAGTTTATCGAATTGTTAAAGAATTGAATTTAGATATTGAATTAATATATTTCCAAAATCATTTTGGAACTAATTCACGTAGTATTAATTTCTGGTTAGATCGTGTTGATAGTATGTTTTTAAGTAATGAATTAACGGAAGAAGAAATTAAGGATATTTTAACAAAAGTTAATAAAGATGTGTGTCTTAATGTTTTTGGATATAATCAAATTATGTATTCAAGAAGAAGCTTGTTAACGAATTGGAGTAGAGAATTTAATATTCCTTATAAAAATAATAACATCTTAGAGGAAGTTTGCACTAAGATTAAAATAAGAGCTATTGAAAATAAGTATGGAACAGTAATGTATTCAGAAAATATTTTTAATGGTTTAAAGTTATTAGAATTAGATCATTTAAAATATGGATATTTTAATACAACTTTTATTTCTCATGAAGATGTTATGAAAGTTTTAAATAATGAAGATAATATTTTAAATTTTGATGAAGGGTTCTTAAAGAAAGCAACAATATATAAATTGAAAGAGAGGAGCAAGCATAATGGATAAGGTAGAATTACTTGCTCCGGCAGGCGATTTAGAAAGGTTAAAAATTGCTTGTTTATATGGAGCCGATGCAATTTATGTAGGTGGACAAAATTTTAGCTTAAGAGCAAATGCTTTGAATTTTGATTTAGAGCAAATGGAAGAAGCGGTTTTGTTTGCACATGCTTTAAATAAAAAAGTTTATGTAACAGTTAATATTGTTTTTCATGAAAAAGACTTAGAAGGGCTAGAAGAATATTTAAAAGATTTGGATCGTATTGGAGTTGATGCTATTATTGCTTCTGATGTTGTAGTAATGGATTTATGGCAGAAGTTAGGTTTACATTTAGAATTACATGTTAGTACGCAAGCATCAAGTCTAAATTATGAAACTGTCTTATTTTATAAGAGTTTAGGAGCAACAAGAGTTGTTTTGGCGCGTGAAGCTTCATGTGATGATATAAAAAGAATTAAGGATGAAACAGGAATAGAATTAGAATGTTTTGTTCATGGGGCAATGTGTACGAGTTTTAGTGGTCGTTGTGTTTTGTCCAATTATTATACAAATCGTGATAGTAATCGTGGAGGTTGTGCTCAAATTTGTCGTTGGACTTTTAAACCAGATAACACAGATCAAATTTTTAGTATGACACCAAAAGATTTAAATTTTATTTCTTATATTGAAGAAATGATTCAAATTGGTGTTAATTCATTTAAGGTTGAAGGGCGTATGCGAAGTGTTTATTATATTGCGACTGTTATTGGGGTTTATCGTAAGGTTATTGATATGGTAATGAATAATACTTTAACAGATGCATATACTAAGTATTATTTAGATATACTAAATCGTTGTGCTAATCGCGATTCAACACCTCAATTCTTTAAAAGTTTGCCAACAGAAAAAGAACAATACTTTTTAGGAAGAGACGAGGTAAGCAACAAAGACTTTTTAGGCATTGTGCTTGATTATGATTTTGAAAGTCAAATGGTTACTTTAGAACAAAGAAATTATTTTAAGGCAGGCGATAAAGTAGAATTTTTTGGACCAAAAATGGATGCAACAACTTTTGTTATTCCAGATAAAATTTATGATAAGGATAATAAGTTGATTGATGTAGCTCGTCATCCTAAAATGATAGTTAAATTTAGAGTCCCATTTACTTTAAAAACGTTTGACATGATGCGTGTTAAAGTGTTTGACATTTACGATTATTTGTAGTATTCTTAATAAGATATTTTTTTGAAGGAGATGCTTGATATGGCAAAGAAAGAAGAAATTTTGTTAACTGCTGCTGGATATGTTGAATTAGAGCAAGAGTTAAATGATTTAAGAGTAAACAAAAGGGCTGAGAATGTTTTAGCTATTAAAGAAGCTAGAAGTCATGGTGATTTGTCAGAAAATTCTGAGTATGATGCTGCACGTGATGAACAAGCAAAAATAGAAGCTAGAATTCAAGAACTTGAATATAAATTAGAAAATGCTACCATTATTGATAGTAAAGATAAATCAACTATTAATGTTGGATGTAAAGTTAAGATATTATATGTTGATGATAATGAAGAAGATGAATATACAATTGTAGGTTCATTGGAAGCTGATCCATTTGAAAATAAAATTAGTAATGAATCACCAATTGGTATGGCTATTATCGGAAAAAAAGTTGGTGATGTAGTATCAGTTGATGCCAATGGTTCATCATATGATGTTAAAATATTAGAAATAGCTTAATAGCTATTTTTTTGGTTGTATTATTGGGAATAATTAGATATAATATTCTTGTTTGAAAAGGAGGAATATCGTGAAAAACGTACATGATATAGAATTTGAAATTAAAGATGAAGAATGGACTAAAATATTAGATGCAACTTTTACAAAAAAAAGTAAAGATATTAAAGTAGATGGCTTTAGAAAAGGAAAATGTCCAAAAAATATTTATTTACAAAAGTTTGGTGTTGAATCTCTTTATATGGATGCTATCGATGTAGCAGCTGGGGATGCCTACACTAAAGTTATTCGTGAAAATAAATTGGTACCAGTTTGTGAACCAAAAATGGATGTTAAAGAAATTGATGAGAAACATGTTAAATTTATTTTTACAATTATAACTAAACCAGAAGTTAAATTAGGTAAATATAAAGATTTAGGAATTAAAAAGGATGAAGTAAAAGTTTCTAAAAAAGAAATTGATGAAGAAATAGCTCGTTTAGCTTCAAGATTTGCTGAAATCGTTGTTAAAGAAAATGGCGATGTATTAGAAGGAAATACTGCTGTAATTGACTTTAAAGGTTATGTAGATGGTAAAGAATTAGAAGGCGGAAATGGCGAAAATTATCCACTTGAAATTGGTTCTCATACATTTATTCCAGGCTTTGAAGAAGGAATAGTTGGCATGAAAGTAGGAGAAACTAAGGAATTAAATTTGAAATTTCCTGAAGACTATACACCAGAATTAAAAGGTAAAGATGTTAAATTTGATGTAACAGTTCGTGAAATTAAAGAAAGAGTTCTTCCTGAAATGAATAAAGATTTCTATGCTGATTTAGGATATGAAGATATCGAAACAGAGGAAGCATTTAGAAAAGAAGTTAAAAAAGCTTTAGAAGATCGTAAAGAGGAAGAAAATAAAAATAAATATTTAGATGAAGTATTAGAAGCTGCTTCTAAAAATATGGAAGTAACTATCAATCCAGAAATTGTTGATGATGAAATTCATCGTATGATAAATCAATTTGCACAACAATTACAAATGCAAGGTTTAAGTCTTGATCAATATTATCAATTTACTGGAACTAGTCATGAAGATATGCATAAACAAATGGAACCTGAAGCAACTAAGAGAGTTAAATATCGTTATTTAATTGAAGAAATTGCTGAAGCTGAAAAAATTGAAATAGCTGATGCTGATGCTGAGGCTGAAGCTGATAAAATGGCTACACAATATGGTATGGAAAAAGCAGAGTTCTTAGCAAACTTTGGTGGCTTAGATGTTGTTAAATATGATATGAAAATGCGTAAAGCTTTAGAATTATTAAGTGAATAAGAAGTGTCATTGACACTTTTTATTTTTTTTTTAATAAAAATATAAATAAATGATGTATAATATACCTTTAAAAACAATAAATATGTTATAATAACTATATATTATAAGGTGATTAAATGTTTAAAAAGGATAAAAAAATTAAAAATGGACAAAGTTTACCTAAAGTTGTTGGTAAAAAGGTTAAAGATAAAGGTATTGTCTTTAAAGCAGTTTTTAATAAATGTCGAACTGATAAATGGTACTTTATATCTTTGATAATAACTTTTGCAACGTTAGGATTTTTATTGACGATTAAAGTTAAAAATGCAGAGGGAGCATTAATAAAAAAAGATAGTACACCAGTTGTAGTAGTTGATAAAGATACTGTAACAAATGATGAAACTACTAATAAAGAAGATAAAACGACAACAAAAGATACTAATAAGAATACTAAAGATGATGAAATTGATTTAAGTGAATATATTGGTTATTATAGTGAAAATGTAACTATGAAAGAACCTTTTGTCTTAAATGAAACATGTACAATATCAGAGTATAAAAATGTTTATCATATAACTGATAGTAATAAAGTTATAAAGTATTATTATAACGATTGCGTTGGAACTATAAAATTATGGGAAGGAACTTTTTCTTATACTAATGATGGGGGAACGAGATATATAAGTTCTAATGGATACTATTTTAGATTTAGTAAAAATGATATAAAAGAAATAAAAGATGATGAAACAACTTCTTATAAAGTAGACAATGAATTACATAATTTAAAAGATAATTTAGTTATAAAAGGAGTTAATTTATATTTCTTTGGGGATAGTTTGATTTTCTTAAAGAGTGATGATTTAATTCAATTAAAAAAAGATGAAATAGTTTATCAAGCTAGTAAGAAATATCCAAATAATGGTGGTGATTTAGAACAAAGATTTTACAAATCAGCTAATAAATATCAATTTAAATTTATGATTTTTAGTAATGGTGAAAAAGCAAATTGTTATAAAGATGCGACAGCAGAGGATGTTGATCCATTATATAAAATCTATACAGTAAAATATGATATAGATTCTGGTTTATTAACTGATGAACAAATTATCGAAAGAACTAAAAGTGATGCTTGTGAAAATTATGAAAGTGATTTAGCAACGTTAAAAGAATAGTTTTAGTTATAACAAAAAAGAAATTTTTAATTAATAGTTATATAGAAAAAAGGTATTTATTAAGGGATAAGGATATGAACTAAATAAATACTTTTTTTTATGTAAAAAAAAGTAAAATTTATAGACAAAAAAGTACGAAAAATATATAATATTAAACATTGATATATTAATCTTGGGAGGCGAAACATGAAAAAAAATTTACCAGTAATGCTTCTAAAGGGAACTGTCCTTTTACCTTTCCAAGATGTTAGACTTGATTTAAATAGTGATGTTAGTAGTAAAGTAATAGACTTAGCAATGCAAAAACATACAAGTAATATTTTGATTGTTTGTCCTAAAAATCCTTTTGAAGAATCACCTGATATATCTGACTTACCAAGTGTTGGAGTTGTAGGTAAAATAAAAAGTAAATTAGATTTGCAAAATGGTAATATTAGAATAGTTGTTAGTGGTATCAAAAGAGTAAAAATAGTGGAATATATAAACGAAAAAGAAGATGGAGATATCTTAAAAGCACATTTTACAGAAGTTGATTTACCAAAATTTGATGAAGTTGAAGAAACTACACTAAGACGTAAATTAGTTGAATTATTAAATGAGTATATAGAGTGTTCTTCGTGTATAAGTAATAGTATTTTATCTAGTATAAAAGGAATAAATGATTTATATAAATTGACAGATGTTATAGTATCATTTATGCCTTTTACAATAGAAAAAAAAGTTTTATATATGGAAGAAATAAATGCTTTACATCGAGCTAATGCTTTAGTTTATGATTTGTCTATTGAATTACAAGTAGCACAGCTTGATATGAAACTTGACGAAGCATTACGTGCTGATTTTGAACAAAATCAAAAAGAATTTTTATTAAGAGAAAAAATAGATGAAATAAAAAAAGAACTTGGTGAAAATGATTTTAAGGATGAATTAGTAGCTGATTATTTAGAAAAAATTAATAATTTAAAAACAGATGGTAAATTAAAAAACAAGTTAGTTAATGAAGTAAAAAAAATTGATTATGCTAATGAATCAAGCCCAGAGGTAAGTTCAATTAGAAATTATTTAGATTTGGTTTTAGATTTACCTTTTGGAATAAAAAGTGAAGATGAAGAAGATTTAGAAAAAATAAAAAATGATTTGGATGGAACACATTTTGGTTTAGATAAAGTTAAAGACCGAATTTTAGAATATGTAGCAGTCAAGCAACGTAATAAAGATTTAAAAAGCCCTATAATTTGTTTGGTAGGGCCGCCTGGAGTAGGGAAGACCTCACTTGCTATAGCGATTGCTAAGAGTTTACATAAAGAATTTTATAAAATAAGTGTCGGTGGTTTAAATGATAGTGCTGAATTAAATGGACATCGTCGTACTTATATAGGAGCAAGTCCAGGTAAAATAATTCAGGGGTTAAGAAAATGTGGAACAAGTAATCCATTAATTTTAATAGATGAAATAGATAAAATGGTAAATGATTATAAAGGTGATCCTTCATCTGTTTTATTAGATATTTTAGATCCAGAACAAAATTTTATGTTTATAGATAACTACGTAGAAGAACCATTTGATTTATCAGAAGTAATGTTCATATTAACTGCTAATAGTGAAGATGATATTCCTTCAGCTTTATATGATCGTTTAGAAATTATAGAACTTTCAAGTTACACAGAGTTTGAAAAAGTAGATATTGCAAAAGATTATTTGATTCCAAATATTTTTAAGGAACATTTAGTTTGTAGTAAAGAAATAAAATTTAATAATGATATTATTTTAGAAATAATTAATAAATATACTAAAGAGGCAGGAGTAAGGGATTTACAAAGAAATTTAAGTACGATTGTGAGAAAGATTGTAACAAAGTCTGTACGTGAGTTTAATAGCCCAATTAAAGCAATTATTAAAAAAAATGATTTGGAGAAATATTTAGGACCAGTAAAATACGAAGTTAAAAGTGATTATTTAACAATGCAAAGTGGATTAGTTAATGCTTTAGCATATACGTCATATGGTGGCTTAGTTATGCCAGTTGAAGCAACTCTTTATGAAGGAAATGGAAATTTAAAGATAACGGGTATGGTTGGACAAACGATGGATGAAAGTATAAATGTAGCTTTGAGTTATATTAAAAGTAAAAAAGATTATTTTAAAGTAAATGATTATTATTTTGATAAAAAAGATTTACATATTCATTTTTTAGAAGGGGCTATTAAAAAAGATGGACCATCGGCAGGAATTGCTGTTGTTACTTCTTTACTTTCTTTAGTTTTAAATAAAGAAGTATCGAAAGATATTGCAATGACTGGTGAAATAACTTTAAGAGGAGATGTTTTAAAAGTAGGAGGACTTAGGGAAAAAATAATTGGGGCTTATAATCAAGGAATCAAAAAGATATTTATTCCTTATGAAAATACTTGTGATTTAGATGACTTGCCACTTGAAGTAAAAAATAAAATAAAAATTATGTTAGTAAAAAATTATAAAGAGGTATTTAGTTGCATTTTTAAGTAATTAAATATCTTTTTTTTCATATCTTTTTATCAAGGAGGAATAAAATGAAAAAAATAATACCTTATACAAAAGATATAACTTTTAAAACGAATATTGCAGCTATAAGTAGTATCTCTTTAGAACATGAAGAAAAAATTTATGATAACGAAGTAGCGGGAGAATTTGCTATTTTTGGTGATTATAAAATTCATAATGATA
>UWSL01000051.1 GCA_900552975.1 uncultured Mycoplasmatota bacterium
TGAGCCTATGCCGCCTGTTGGTCCCGTAGGACCTGTAGGCCCCGTAGGCCCAGTCTCTCCCGTAGCTCCTGCGGCGCCCGTTTCTCCTTGAGGCCCCGTAGGTCCTTGAGGAATTGTAAAGTTTAAAACATAATTTGGAGCTGTTCCTGAAATAGTTACTTCAGCATTGCTTCCTGGAGCTCCAGTAGCAACATTACCAATTGTAAACACTGGTGTTTCTCCATTTGCTCCAGCTGTTCCAGTGGCTCCTGTTGGTCCCGTAGGACCTGTAGGCCCCGTAGGCCCAGTCTCTCCCGTAGCTCCTGCGGCGCCCGTTTCTCCTTGAGGCCCCGTAGGTCCTGTAACACCTTGAATACCTTGAATGCCTTGTGCTCCAGCAGGCCCCGTAGGACCTGTAGGCCCTGTAGGCCCAGTCTCTCCCGTAGCTCCTGCGGCACCCGTTTCTCCTTGAGGCCCCGTAGGTCCTGTAACACCTTGAATACCTTGAATGCCTTGTGCTCCAGCAGGCCCCGTAGGCCCAGTCTCTCCCGTAGCTCCTGTGGCACCCGTTTCTCCTTGAGGCCCCGTAGGTCCAGTTGAACCGGTAGGACCTGTAGGTCCCGTAACACCTTGAATACCTTGAATGCCTTGTGCTCCAGCTGTTCCAGTGGCTCCTGTTGGTCCCGTAGGCCCAGTTGAACCGGTAGGACCCGTAGGTCCTGTAATACCTTGAATACCTTGAATTCCAGCAGGCCCCGTAGGCCCAGTTGGTCCAACTTCACCTCTAACTCCTTGAATACCTTGGACACCTTGAGGTCCAGTAGCTCCGTCTAAGCCATTATTTCCTTGAGGTCCTGTAGGTCCAGTAGGTCCCGTTGGTCCAGTGATTCCACCAGTAGGTCCAGTCGGGAAATTAAAACCACAACAGCATCCAGAAGCCGGATGATTCTTACTATAATTATTAACTTTGCGTCGTGCATCTTCTAATAAACAATCATTATTCATAATATACCTCCTGTTATATTTATATTCATAAAAAAAAATATTGCTTAGGGTTATATCATTATTGTCAGTATTAAAGCATAAATTATAAACAGGTGATAATATGAAAAAATACAAAGTAACAGTTTATGCAATTTGTAAAAATGAGGAACAAAATATTTTAAAATGGTATAATTCTATGAAAGAAGCTGATGAAATAGTTGTCTTAGACACTGGGTCAACTGATAACACTATAAAATTAATTCAAAAAAATTGTCCTAAAATAAAATTATATCAAGATCGTATAAGTCCATGGCGTTTTGATGTTGCACGTAATAAGTGCTTGTCTTTAATTCCTCCAAGCACAGATATTTGTGTCTGTACAGATATTGATGAGACTTTTAACCAAGGATGGAAAAAATTTCTTCTAGAAAATTGGCAAGAAGACACGACTCGTGCCAGTTATTTATATAACTGGAGTTTTGATTCATACAATAAACCAGGTACAACTTTTTATTTAAATAAAATTCATAAAAGAGAAGGATATAAATGGAAATATCCAGTTCATGAAATATTAATCTATGATGGTCAGGAAAAAGAAATTACCATTCCTAACATTGTCTTAAATCATCATCCAATTGCCAAAGAATCAAGAAAAGATTATCTTCCTTTGTTAGAACAATCTTTAAAAGAAAATAAAGAAGATGATCGTAATGCCCATTATTTAGGAAGAGAATATATGTACTATGAAATGTGGGACAAAGCAATTGAAACGTTACATTATCATTTGAATTTAAAAAGTGCCACCTGGAAGGATGAAAGATGTGCTTCAATGCGCTTTATTGCACGTTCATATTATCATAAAGGATACTTAGATGAGGCAATAATGTGGTACAATAAAGCTATTAATGAAGCACCATATTTACGTGAACCATATACTGAATTGGGCTATTTATATTACTATGAAAAAAATTATTTAGAAGCCATAAAGTATTTAAACAGAGCATTAAAAATAAAAGAAAAACCTAAAACTTATATTAATGAAGAATCAGCTTGGAATGAAACTATTTATGATGTTTTATCAATATGCTACTATAATACTCATGATTACAAGAAATCTTTTAGTAATGTTAAGAAGGCCTTAAAAATAAACCCTTTAAATAGTCGCTTACAAAAAAATTATGAAATTATAAAAAGAGAAGCGTGATGCCACCAAAAAAGAAATATCTAGTATTTAAAAATGATATTTCTTTTTTTATCTTTTAATTTAAACTATCAATGATTAATTCAACCTCTCTTTTAGCTCTTTCATCATAAGGAAGAATATATTTTATAATTTGTTTATTTCTCGTAATAAATATTACAAAATCGTCACCTAAGAAAATTGTATCTACTGTATTTAAGTCAACATCACCATCAAAATTTGCTGATTTTTCTTCTTTACATAAATCGATTAACAATTTAATTCTTTTTATATAACTTTCTTCAATATTATTGCTTAATTTTATAACATTATTTCTTTTCCTTAAATACTTAGCATCAACATCATAATATTTGAAATTATTTTTATCAACAATTTTAGAACTGGCTAATAAAACAGTTACATTATCAGAAAAATTATTGTAAAAGCCTTCTTCGCTTATTGTATTTAAATTTGGGTTATTTTTAAAATCTTCAAAATCTATATACATAGTGTTGATAGGATTATCAACAACAGGACAAATAGTGTTGTCTATTTTTAAACTGTTTATACTATTAAGCAATTTGTTATTAACAATTGTTATAAACTCAATTGGTTCACTATATTCTTTGGTTTTTTCAATCAGTTTATTACTAAATATTTTTAATAATTTCTCATAATTTTCGTCACTTATACCTTCTATACTATTCAAATAAACAGTATTACCATTTCTTACTCCAAGAATTCTTGCTATAACAATTTTATCTTTTTTTATAATAATTTTAAAACCATTTTTATCTAAAATAGAGTAGTGGACGAAATCATTTCCTATAGCACCTATTTTGTATGGTGAATTATCAAATGTTTTAAATATTTCTTGATCATATTTATCAACAACTTTTATTTCATAATTATCATCGATAATATCGATAAAAGGTATTGTAGAGGAGATTATTTTAAATGAGTCTTTGTAAAGTTTACTTATCATTTCTAATCTTTTATTTAAGTCAAGTTCTAAATAATAACTATCACTACATAATGCTTTTATAATTGCTTTGTCAAGATTATTCGTATATGGATTTGTTTCGTAATTAGTTAATCTTAGAATATTTTCGATATTAATTAAACTTAAATCGTTTATATCTACATCTAATTCTTTACATTTTTTTTCTATTTTTTTCCATGAATTGATGATAAGTCCAAAATTATCAACAATACCTGTATAGTAGCCATCGGCAATCATTAGAACATTCTTTGTATTACGTAGAAAATTCTGTAATGATTCGGTTACTTTAGTAAAAGAAGCTATTTCAAAGCCATTAAAAATATT
Source organism: uncultured Mycoplasmatota bacterium (assembly GCA_900552975.1). Classification (GTDB taxonomy): domain Bacteria; phylum Bacillota_I; class Bacilli_A; order RF39; family UBA660; genus Coprovivens. The sequence goes on from UWSL01000051.1 coordinate 3,471, forward strand.
TTCGAGATCTCTTAAGGAAAAAACTCTTTGTTTTAATTCGTAATATTTGTTTGTAATAGGAAAAACAAATTCTTCTTCATTAATTGTTTTTAAATAGTCGTGTTCAAAGTGTTCTCGTATACTTAGAGAATCCATATGTTTCTTAATATAATTAGTTGTTTTACTGATTATTTCTTCTAATATATTCCAATAATTATTATATTCAATTATTTCATCTATATTATAAATATCCATATTATCACTATATATAAAATGCATTGCTGTTTTGTCAACATATAATTGACCTTTTAATTTTTCACTGATTTCTTTATTTTTATTAATTACTTTAAGTTCTTTATTTTTTATCTTAAATGTTATTTTTATTCCATAACATATATAGTTCATTATTTCTAAAAGTTCATTAGTATTATATTTATCTTTTAATTTTTCAATTTCATTATTTAAAATAGTTACATTTTTGATATCTTCAATATAATCATAATATGTTTGATAATTTTTAGGCTTTTTAATTCCTAATTTATTTAAACAATTTTCAATGTCAAACCTTTCATTCATTAAAGGAATTAAAACATGCTCTAAAATATTATCGAAGTCAACATCATCTGTGTTCAAGTATTTAATAAATTTTTCTTTAATTTCTGAAATAGGGTAGTCTTTACGGAAAGCAAAAACATATGAATCTTTATCAACATCAGTTAAAGCTCTTACGAATAATTTTAATTTTAATTTATTAATATATTCTCTACCTATTTCTTTCCTTTTTGTATACAGAATATTTTCTTTCAATTTAAAATTATTTAAAATTATTTTATAAAATTCTTCATTATATTCAGAGGCTTTATTACTTATAAAGACTTTAACAAAGCCATTGCAATATTCATAAATTTCTTTTTTGGCTTGGTATTCATTATAATCAAAATACTTCAAAAAATTATAAAAAGTTTCAATAATTCCATTATAGGAATCATAATTATTATCAAGCATAAGATATATAATGTTATCTAAATATGTATCATGACGAACTTTCTTCGAAAAATCATTTATATCCTCAAAATTTTCAAGTTCTTTTAAATTATTAATTACTTTTTTAGCAATATTTTGAATAATAGCTGCATTATCTTCTCTAAATCTTAATAATTTTTCACTTACAATATCATTTTGTAATTCTTTAACTTCATCAAGTGTTATATCTTTATTTCCATCACCAATTAATTTTATTGTTTTACTAAGCCCAAAAACTAAATAACTAGCTAGAACACTTTTGTATGTTAACACAGTATATTTAGTTACTTGAGTAGACAAAATTGATTTCATTCTAATTGTTTCAAACAGGTAGTTAACTTCATTAAAATTAATTTTTTTAATGTCCTTATTACTTAAATTGAATAATAATTTAGTTATTTTTTCATTATTAAAAATTTGTAAATCAACATTATCTTCCCATGATTTGTCGATAAAATTCATGATATCTGTCTTGTTTAATTTTTCTGTCAAGGAAGAAATTTTAACAATAGCTGTTACTTTAACTTTTTTTAAGCAACATAGTTCAATAATCTCGTTATTACTAAGTTTATTTGAAATATAAGGAGTTGCCAAATAATATAATATTTCATCTTCATTACAATAAAGTAACATTTCATAAACCATTTGATGATCTGTTTTACAAACTAAAGATGGACTATCTAAAAAACCTTTTATAAAAATACTATCTTTATTACTTAGAGTAATATTTAAATTAGTTATCTTGCTTAAGATTTTTTTGTTTTGTAACATATTAAAAGCTGCTTTAAAAGATAATTTATTTATTAACAATTCAATGGCATAGGAACTCATATCATCTATAAATGAAGAGTTTCTTAATAAATTTACAATATCTTCTTCACTAAAATAATTATTAATTGCTTCTATCATAATTGTATCAATAAATCTATTAAATAAACTATAAGTATTAAAAATTTTTGTTCTTAGTTTATCTGGAATATTGTCAAATGGATAAACAGTTAAACTATGCATTGTGCATTTTCTTAGATTGTCTTCCTTAAAATATTCATTTGCCTTATCAAGATTATAAGTGTATAAACTTTGTAAAACTGTTGAAAAAGACTCGTTATCTAAAGTTTTATTATCATACATTTTTGTTATTTCTAAAATATTAAATAATTGTAAATATTTATTACTAAATTTGCCTATAAAATTAGGATTTTTTAAAATAAACTCATATATTATTTCATTATCACTATTATTAAATGTCAAACTATTATTTTCGATTAAATTGTAAATTTTTGGATTAGCTTCATATATATTATAAAAATCTGTAAAAGTATGACATTTTTTTAATAAAAGAGTAGTGTAAGTATTCTTAGTTAAAATCGAACATCCTTCAAAATTAGTTAAATTTATATGCATCAACAAGTTATAAGAATAAATAATATTAATACTAAATGATGGTATTTTCTTATTTAATTCATTATTAGATAATATTTCTTTTAATACTAAGTTATCGTTAAAAGAGCTACTTTCTTTGATTGCCTCATTAATCATTAAAACATCTAAATTATCAAGTTTTCTTTTACCATTTAAATATTTTAATTTAGTTTTATCTTTTAAACTTAACCAAATATTGCAAAAAAGCTCATCTTGTTTAAGTAATTCCTTATATTTTTCGTTGTTTTCTAAAATATAGATTTTTGTTTTTTCATCTAATTCTACAAGAATTTTTTCTAAAAATTCTGCAAATGTTAAACTATTTTCATTATTTCGATCACTTAAAATTATTTTTAAGTCATCATAAATATCTTCTTTTCCTTTTAAAAAATTAATAATTTTTTTAATCTTTTGCTGATCTTCATTATCAAGAAAGTTACTAACATACAGCTTTTTGTGAACTAAGTTGTTTAAATCATTTTTTAGTTCTTGATTCATAAAGAACCCCTCCATATCTTAAACATAATAACATTATACCATGTCTAATATAAAAAAAGACAGTTTTTACTGTCTTAGTTAGCTGCATTTTGAATATTTTGTTCTTCAATATTTTTAGTTTCTTCAATTTCTTGATTTTTAGTCTCTTTTTGTAATACTGCATGTACAACTAATCTTCTATTATTATCAAGGCAAGTTGATAAAGTTAGAATTTTATCCTGTGTTGTTACTTCGGTATCAAATTTAAAATTACTTCTGTCTTTAATTAGATTAATAAATTTTTGATATTCTTCATTTGTATTAAAATTAGTATATAAATAATCACTGGTTACTTCAATATTATAAATAGAAAAGACTTTCCATGTCATTTGTTCATACATTGAATTAAAAGTAATATAAAGATTATCAGGATTATTACGCCAATTATTCTTAGTTACATTATTTAAAGTGCCAAACATGACTCCGCTATAATATCTATTATGAGCATAAATAATCGTATTTGAATCCAAAGATTTAGCATTATTACGATAATCCATAAAAACCCAACCATTATAATCTTTTTCTCTGTTAAAATTTCGTTTTAAATAGTAGCTATTATCACTTGTTTTAACAACAGGATAGTCAATTTTCGTTCCCTTTACAGTCAACCATCCAACTGTGTCAGAATTTATTGTTAAAAGTTTTTGGTAGTTTTCGATTAGTGGATCAACTGCTTCGTTTTCTTCCGAAGGAGAATCATTGTTACTAGGTTTTTCCTCAGAAGTAGTATCTAAAACTTCGGTTATTTGATCTTTAATATTATCAACTTTTTTTTCTGATTGATAATTATTATAAAAAATATAGCCAAATATTGATCCAACAATAGCAAAAATAATAAGCGAACAAACTTTTAAAGTTGTAAAAATAATTTGTTTTAAATAATTTTGTTCTAAATATTCCTTAGAGTAAACTAAAGTTAGTTTTATTTTTCTTTTTTTCTTATATTTTTTATTTAAATTTCTTAATTTTTCAATGATATCTAAGTCATTAATATTATCATGTATTTGAATATTAATATTTTTTCTTCTTTCATCCACTAACATTTCACAAATAGTCTCAATATCTTTGATATTACATTTTTCTAAATGAATTGTTTTAAGATATTTATTAATCTTTATAAAAGTTTTAAAATCTTCAATATCATCATCAGATAAATCATTAGAAAATCTTACGTTACTTTTATAATAAATCTTCGAAAATGAAACTAAGTTATTTTCTTGCATAAAAGTACTAGTAAATAAAATTTCACTTCTTGATTCAACTAAAATACCAGCTTTATCAAGTAACTCAATTAAATATGTTGGAATAGCATAACAATTAATTTTCTTAATGTTACTAAGCTTAGAAATTTTTTCATACAAAGAATAAGATAACGTAGTATCTTCTTTTAATTCTAAACAACTAACTTCCTTTACACCTTTTAGTAAATCTATAATAATCAAAGCCATCTCATTATTACTTATTGTAATATTTTTAATATTCTTATCAGTTGCCAAATCATTAATAAATAAACCGACAATCTTAGCATTTTTTACTATATACTCATCACTAAATACTAATTCATTATCTGAGATAACATTGGTATTTAATAAATTAACAGGGACAGGTTTATTAGTTCTATATTTAAAAAATAGGGTATCGTCTTTTATTTCAATTGCTATTTTTTTCATATAAACACCACTTTATATTCTCCTTATTTTATATAATAACATAAAATTAAATATTTTATGAAAAAAAATAACACAATTATGATTTTCATGTTATAATTAAAACATAATAAGGGAAAAATAAAAATAGTGAGGTATAGTTATGGAAAAAATGAAAAATTTATTATTAATCGCTGCCTTTACACTTTGTGTAACTTTATTACCAAATTACGTAAATGCTGCCCCAAGTGCTACTAATTTTAAAGTTTATTGTGGAAGTAGCAAAATTGCAACTGGAGATACAACTAATTGTTATCTATTGGCGCAAATAAATGAAGAAGGTGGAGTAGGTATTCACGGAGTATATACTTATGTAACAGGTCTAGATAAGTTAACAATTCAAAATGCATTTGCTTTTTCAAGTGATGACGTTAAAGTTACTAAAATCAATAAAGGTGGAAATAATGCTTTAAACAAAGCATGTACAGCTAATGGTGAATGCTATGATTTTGTCGCTAATACTGGTAAATCCATTAGAAAAACTACTACAAAGGATATAAATGACAATACATTAAATACATCTGAATGGCAAGGTTATTCACCGATTGCTTATTGGACTGTAAAATTAGATAACAATGCGACTGATGAAGATTGTGGTAAATTCTGTTTAGCTCTTGATTACAAAGCTACTGAAGCTGGTGAATATGCTAGTGGTGATTTAACTGCAAATGGTGCTGGTTGTGCTCAAATTAGACCAGTTGTTAATAAAGTAACATGTCAAGTTAAAGACGACAAATACTACGGTCCAACAGGTGAAGAAATAACTCAAGAAGAATACAAAAAACAATGTGAAGCAACAAAACCACCAGAGACTGGAAGCTTTGCTTCATATGCTGTTTTAGCTGCTGGTGCATTCATTGCATTAAGTGCTATAACAATAGCTAAAAAACATAATAAATTCTATAGAGTATAAAAGTTCTGTAAAGAACTTTTTTTAATGCCTATAAATCATAAATTATCGTAATTTTCATATATTTTACCAGGAGGATAAAATATGAAATTTACTGGTTTAAGTGACAAAGAAGTAGTAAAAATGCGTAAAGAATATGGTAGAAACACAATTTCCAATAAAAAAGAAAATAGTTTCATAAAATTATTCTTAGAATCTTTAGGAGATCCAATTATAAAAATATTATTAATAGCTTTAGCTGTAAAAGTTATTGTTTTATTTAAAGATTTCGATTTCTTTGAAACAATAGGTATCTTGATTTCTATTTTAGTTGCTTCATTAGTTTCAAGTATTTCTGAATATGGAAGTGAAGCTGCCTTTAAAAGATTACAAGAGGATGCTTCAAAATATAAAGTTAAAGTAAAAAGAAATAATCAATCAATAGAAATAGATTTAGAAGATATCGTTGTTAACGATATCGTTATTTTAAATGCTGGTGACAAAGTTCCGGCTGATGGCCACATTTTGAAAGGTTTTGTATCGGTTGATGAATCATCATTAAATGGTGAAACAAAAGAACAAAATAAAGAACCAAATGAAAAAATATATCAAGGAACTACCATTTTAGATGGTGAAGCCTTGATGAAAGTGGTCAAAGTTGGGGAACAAACTGTCTATGGTAAATTGGCTCAAGAACTACAAGAAAAAGTTGCACCATCTCCATTAAAACTTCGTCTTACTGAACTTGCCAAGTCAATTAGTAAATTAGGATACATTGGTGCACTTTTTGTATCTCTATCATTTATGTTTTCTCGTTTAGTTATTGCCAATAACTTTAATATAAACTTGATATTAAATACTCTTACTAATTTTAAATTAATGTTTAGTTATTTTTTACATGCCCTAACTTTAGCAGTAACTGTAATAGTTGTTAGTGTTCCCGAAGGATTACCTCTTATGATAACTTTAGTTCTTTCAAGTAATATGCGTCGTATGCTAAAAAATAACGTTTTAGTTAGAAAACTTGTTGGAATCGACTCAGCTGGCAACATCAATGTTTTATTAACTGATAAAACAGGTACCATAACTAAAGGTCAATTAGAAGTATCTAATTTTTGTTCTGCTAGTGAGGAAACGTTTAAAGAAATAAATAATATAAAATCTCCTATATTAAAAAATATTTA
>UWSL01000052.1 GCA_900552975.1 uncultured Mycoplasmatota bacterium
TAAAAATAAATAGTTAATGTGTTAAAATAAAAATGAGTTATCAAAAGGTAACAATAGAGAAAGGTGATATTATGGTATCAAAAGTATATTTTAGTAAAGAAATAACTCCAGAAAATCTAATTAAAATGTATGATGTATTAAATGTTGAACTTCCTGGTAAAGTAGCAGTAAAATTACATTCAGGCGAAAAAGGTAATCAAAATTATATCAAACCAGAATTTGTAAAAGCTATTGTAAAAAAAGTTAATGGAATAGTTGTTGAATGTAATACAGCTTATGATGGTGCTAGAAATACAACAGAAAAACACATGAAATTAATGGAAGAACATGGTTGGAGTAATTACTTTGATGTTGACATCCTAGATAGTGAAGGGGAAGATACATTAGAAGTACCTAATGGCCAAGTTATTAAGAAAAACATCATTGGTTCTCATATGAAAAACTATGATTCTATGTTAGTATTATCTCACTTTAAAGGACATCCAATGGGTGGATACGGTGGAGCTTTAAAACAATTGTCAATCGGTTTAGCTTCAGGAAGTGGCAAAAGATACATTCATTGCGCTGGTAAAGAAAATGGAAGCTATAATGATATGTTTAAAGCAGATCATGATAAATTCTTAGAAGCCATGGCTGATGCCGCTTCATCAATTACTGATTATTACAAGGATAAAATAGTTTATATAAATGTTATGTGCAATATGTCTGTTGATTGTGATTGTTGTGCTAAAGCTGAAGATCCTTGTATGAAAGATATTGGTATCTTAGCTAGTACAGATCCAGTTGCTATTGACCAAGCTTGTATCGATTTAGTATATAACTCAGAAGATCCAGGTCGTGATCATTTAGTTGAACGAATAGAATCTCGTAATGGTCTTCATACTATTGATAGTGCCGCTAAGTTAAATATTGGTTCTAAAGAATATGAACTTATAAATCTTGATTAATGATAAGTTAAAACTTATCATTTTTTTTATAAAAATTTGTCAATCCAACTAAAGTATGTTATTTTAAAATCCAATGAAAAGGGTGTGTTTATTATGAAAAAGAAATACCAAAGACCAATAAAAAGTTTATCAGACGAAATATTTATGGTTCAATTTGATAATTATTGTCGTAATATCGATGAAACAGTAAAACGTGAAAATCATCGTAACTTAAAACAAGCCGCTATAATTTATATTCCTTTTGCTTTATTAATAGCATCAAGTCTTATCACATCTAGTACTCTTCCTTTTATAATTGGAATTGCCTACACTGGAATAGGGACAATTGTTAAATTAACTATAGATACCAAAAGAGATGTCGAAGCTTTAAAAAAGATTAGTTTACCATCAAATAGTCCATTTCCTAAAAAAGACGATGATACTTTATTAAATGCTGCTAATAAAAAAATTATCCAAGTTCATGAATCAGACTTTTATACTCCCGAATATAAAGAAGCAGTTGCCAATGTTTCTAAGGAAGATGTTAAAATTAATCAGGGACCTATGTTAATTTATAATAAAGAGGAAACTATCGAAAGAATATCATACGAAATAGATGCCTATACAGATGCTTATAAAATACCTCCATTCAAAATTTCTAATGAAGAATGGGATTGCTTTTTTGATACTTTTTATGACTTTTTAAAAGATATTGAAATAGAAAGCAAATATTATGATCTTTTAAGTCAATTAATTCGTTATTCACTTTCTGCTACTTTGGTTAACAAAAATTATAATTTTACCATTTATTCCTTATTAAATAATTTATCAGTTTTAGAATGTTGTGGTATACCTAAGAAAGATCTTGAAAATATTCGTCAAGAAGTCATAAGTAAATTACCTAATCATCAATCTAAAGTAACTACTATTCAAGATGCTCAAAGACTTTTACATAAGTTTACACCCCAAAAATAAAAATTAGCACTCTGACATTGACTCTGCTAACAAATGGTGCTACTATTAAATTGTAAGAAAAAAAGAGTATTCTTACAGGTATTGGAATTATATATATGTGCTACCTATATGGCTCAACACATAATGAAAGGAAGTAGATTAATATGATGATGATACCAAGAAGAAATGATTTTGATTTATTTGATGATATGTTTAGAGATCCATTCTTTCACAACAATGAAAGTAAGATTATGAAAACTGATATAAAAGAGCATGATGATAATTATTCAATAACCATTGATTTACCAGGCTATGAAAAAGAAAATATCAAAGCTGAAGTAGATGATGGATATTTGACAATTACTGCTACAACAGATAGCAAGAATGAAGAAAAAGAAGAAAAAGGTAAATTCGTTCGTCGTGAAAGATATTTTGGCGAATGCTCAAGAAGCTTCTATGTTGGTGAAGATGTTCAAACAGAAGATATTAAAGCCAGCTTTAAAAATGGAACATTGAAATTAGTTGTTCCTAAAAAAGAAGAAACTAAAGAACTACCAGAGAAAAAATATATCGAAATAGAAGGATAAAATAAGAGGAATTGTCTTTGTTGCTGACAATTCTTTTTTTTGATTTTCTTAAAAAATAACAATCTCACCCTAACATATAGTATAATAAAAATATCAAAGGAGAGTTTATATGAAAAAAACAAATATTTTATGGGGATTAGTCTTCATTATTCTAGGTGTTATTTTTGGTCTTAATGCCTTAGAAATAACTAATATTAATATCTTTTTTAGTGGTTGGTGGACCTTATTTATTATAGTACCTAGTTTTATTGACTTATTTAAGAAAAATGATAAAACATGGTCTATAATTTGTTTAATAATTGGTGTAACTTTATTGTTAGCAGCTCAAGATATAATATCATATGAATTAATTGCCAAGTTATTGTTACCAACAATACTAGTTATTATTGGTTTATCTTTAATTTTTAAAGATGTCTTCCAATCCAGTATTAAGGAGGCGATTTCTAATATTAATACCGAAAATACTCCTTCTCATTTTGTTGCTTTTAGTGGTGAAAACTTAAATTATAACAATGAAGAATTTACTGGTTGTGAAATGAATGCAATTTTTGGTGGCTTAAAATGTGATCTTCGCAAAGCTAAAATAAAAAAAGATGTTGTAATAAAGGCTACCAGCATTTTTGGTGGAATTGATTTACTTGTTCCAGATGATGTTAACATTAAAGTAACTTCAGTTCCTATCTTTGGTGGAGTTTCAGATAAGACTCAGCCAAAAGAAAATGCCACTAAAACTATTTATATTAAAGCAACTTGTCTTTTTGGAGGTCTTGAAATACGATGACTAGTACCCAAAAAATAATAAAATACACTGCTTTCGCTTTTGCGATAGCTTTAATACTTACTATAGTTAATGCTTTAATTTCTGCTATATTTGGTTTAACTTTCTTCTTTAATGACAATGATTCTGTTAGTCAAAATATGCAGGAAACAAGTATAAATGGTTCTATAAACAAAATAGAAATAGATCTTAAAACAACTACTTTAGAAATTAAAGAAGGTGAAGAATTTTTAGTTTCAACTAATAATAAAAAAGTTAAAATAACTGAAGAAAATAATAATTTATATATAAAAGAAATAAATAAAAACTTTGCTAAAACTTCTAAATTAATACTTTATTTACCTTCTAAATATACTTTAAAAAAGTTAGATATTGTTGGTGGAGCAGGTCAGGTTTCTTTAAACGATATTACCACTGAAAAATTAAAATTAGAATTAGGTGCTGGTAATACAAAAATTACTAATTTAGATGTCAAAAGTAATTCATCTATTGAAGGTGGAGCAGGTAATTTAAATATTAAAAATAGTACCCTTAACAATTTAGATTTAGATATCGGCGTTGGTAATGTGACCCTTGAAGCTAAAATTTTAGGAAAAAATAAAATCGAAGCTGGAATTGGCAATTTAAATATTAAACTTCTAGCTAAAAAACAAGATTATCAAATTAAAGCGTCCAAAGGCATTGGCAAAATAACCATTGCTGACTCTTCTATCAAAGATGATGAAAGTATTGGTAAAGGTCAAAATTATCTAGAACTAGAAGGTGGAATAGGAAACATTACAGTTTCATTTAAATAAAATTAACTAAAAAAGAATATTTCATAACCAAATATTCTTTTTTTTATAGCAATTTATTGATATAATTATAATAGGTGATAATATGAAACTACAAGATAAAATATGCGTCATTACTGGTGGAGCTATGGGAAATGGCTTAGGAATTGTTAAAGTCTTTTTAAAATATGGCGCTAAAGTAATTATTATTGATTATGCTAAAGAAACTTTAGATGTTGTAAACAAATTAAAAAATGCTAATAACGAAGTAACTGGCTATATTTGTGATATCCGCTCTAAAGAACAAGTTCAAAATATTATAGACGAAATAGGTCAAAAATATGGTCATATTGATGTCTTAGTAAATAATGCTGGTGTTTGTTATTTAGAAAAATTCTCTGATATGGATGATGACCTTAGAGATACACATTTTGATATCAATATTAAAGGTACTTGGAATGTTACCAAAAATGCTTTACCATATATGAAAAATATTAATGCTTCAATAATTAATCTTTCTAGTGTTACCGGACCTTGTGTAGCAGATGCCGGCGAAGTCGCTTATGCTACAACTAAAGCAGCTATTTTAGGCTTTACTAAATCATTAGCAGCTGAATTAGTTACTGATGGTATTAGAGTAAATGCTATCATGCCTGGTTATATTAGAACACCAATGGTTGATAATATGGCTCAAACATCGAATAGTCAAGATCCAGAATCTGTGATTTCTGGTATTGCTAATGCTATTCCTATGAAAAGGCTTGGAACAATCGAAGAATTAGGGGAACTAGCAGCTTTTTTAGGAAGCCAAGAATCAAGTTACATTACTGCTCAAGGTATTATTATTGATGGTGGAAGTACTTTACCTGAAACAATGACAATGGGGGTATAATAATGAATATGCTGCAAACTGTCATTGAAATTTGGAACACTTTTGAATTTCAAGCTCTTTTCAAATTGGGCTTAGGAGCCTTACTGACTGGTATAATTGGTCTAGAACGATCAGCTTTAAATAAACCTGCTGGATTTGGAACTCATGCCATCCTTGGGGTAAGTGCCGTTTTAATTGTTTTAATTAGTGAATACCTAACTTTATCATATAATATTGATATGTCGCGTATTCCATCTCAACTCTTACCTGGTATTGGTTTTATTGGCGCTGGTACTATTTTAAGAAATGGTTTAAACGTAAAAGGGGTAACAACTGCCTCAGCCATCTTAGCAGTAACCTGTATTGGTCTTGCTGTTGGAGCAGGCTTCTACATTGGTGCAATTGTTGCTACTATTATAGTCTATTTAATCCTTTCATATGCTCATGATCTTTCTTCAAAAGTAGAACGTTTTGTGAATATGAATTTAGAAATAGCGATCGATCAAGAACCTGATGAAACAATCATCAAAATAACTAATTACTTTTCTAAAAAGAATATTGATATTAAAGGAATAAAAAGAAGTAGTACAAATGATAATCAAAAAGAATCTGAAATAATAGAAATAACAATTTGTTACGACTCATGTAATATAAAAAGAAATACTATTATTAGTAATTTAATTGAAATTAATGGTGTTAAAGAAATAATAAATCAAGATTAATTTATAAGGAAGTGGTTTTATGACTGAAAGTTTTAATGTTGATGGTGTACAAAAATCAATGAATAAATTAAATACTCTCTTTAGTGATTTTGCCAAAAAACTTGATGAAATAAATAAATATATTAATGAACAAGTAAATCAAAGTCCAGACAGTGCTGTTTATGGTGAATTAGGTAGTAAATTACTAAATACTTGGAATCAAAATGCTTCAACATTTGGTGACTTTTACGCTAACTTTGAAAACTGGTCAGCGGTTGTATCCATAATTTCGGCTAATAATTGTAACTTTACTAAAGAAACTATTGCCAAATATAAAGACACTGGGGCCACTCTAGAAGGTTACCATGATCCTAAAAATTCTAAATTCTCTAAGGACTTTGCAAAAATCTTAGAAAAAAGACGTAAAAGTGTTATGCTTGAAAATAAAAAAACTGATAAAATCTCTATTGATACTACTGGTGTAGATCCTAATTCAAAAGTTGGTCAAGCAATAAAAAAATATAAAGATGAAATAAAAGCAGCTGAATATGCCACTATCACAAAAGATTTCTTTAGTATCACATACAAGAAAGTAATAGACGGTCAAGAAGTTCTAGTAACTCATATTGTAGTTAATAGCGGCAGCCAAGTAAATGGAGCTCCCGCTAATGGCTCATATGGCTCAGGTCTTGAAAAAACTTCTAGTGCTTCATCTCGTTTAAATGCTAAATATGCTATAAATGGCAGTCACTTCTTATCAAGTGGCCAAGAAGATCTTCGTGGAGCTAATGGAATAGTTATTGTTGATGGTCAAGTAAAAGTCGATGGCGTCTCTGGAGGTCAAGAATTACTATTATATAAGGATGGTACCATTGGAACTGCAGCTGGTGTAAGTGCCTCTGAATTAGTTAATAGAGGTGTTAAATACACCTTCTCTTGTCATAGTACACAAATGATTCAAAATGGAGATACATCTCCAAGTTATCGTGAACCAAAGTCATATAAAAGAACCTGTATTGGTCAAACTGCTAATGGTGATTACTATATAACAACTGACTTAGGATATGGCAATAAATTATCTAGTACAGCCGAATATTTAAAATCTTTAGGGTGTGTTAATGCTAATAGCCTTGATCAAGGTGGTAGTGTTACATTAACGCGAAACTCAGAAGTAATTAATAATCCATCCGACTCAAGTGGAGAAAGATATGTTGGAGACTTCCTTTACTTTGTATAAACTGGCTTTGCCAGTTTTTTTAGAAAAGACATAATAAGTGATTAAATAAAAAAAATTGTGCTATAATAACTAAAGATATGGATAATTTGTTTATTATTTTTTTATAATATCTTCACAAAAACTCCATAAAGTGAATATATACTTAAATCGTTAAAAGGAGAGGAAAAATATGGAACAAAAGGAAGAAAATAAAAATATAACGCGACGTAAAGTCAAAGATGCGACAATAAATGCAGAAAAAGAAAGAAAAAAAGAAAAGCCTACAGAAATAAATTTTGATTCTACTATTCAAAAAAAGCAGAAAAAAAATACTAAATTAATAGTAGGTCTTATCTTATTAGTTGTCATCTTTATTATTGGTGCTTGCTTTGCAATGTACAAAGTTTTTAAAATTGAAAATACTGAAAAAGATTATAGTAAAGTACAGTTACAATATACTGACACTAATAAAGTAGCTAGTGAAGGAACATATATCGTAGATGTTTCTGAAGTTGTCGAAAATGTTATGCCGTCTATTGTTGCTATAACTAGTAAAACTCTTGTTAGTACAGGACAATATGGTCCGTTTTATTACGGAGGTCAACAATATGCTACCGGAGCTGGCTCAGGAATAATTGTCAGTAAAACTGATACTGAATTAATGGTCCTAACTAATTACCATGTTGTTGAAGATGCAACTGAATTAAGCGTTCAATTTATTAATGATAAAACCGCTGATGCCACAGTTAAAGGAAGTTCTGAAGCTCGTGATATTGCTATCATTTCAATTCCTTTAAAATCATTAGATGACGAAACATTAAGTCAAATTAAATTAGCTACCATTGGTGATAGTAGTAAAATGAAAGTAGGAAATGGTGTTATTGCTATTGGAAACGCTTTAGGCTATGGTCAATCAGTTACAACTGGTGTTATTAGTGCCTTAAATAGAAAAGTAAGTATTGAAAATAGCAGTAATAAAATGATTCAAATAGATGCTGCTATTAATGGTGGAAACAGTGGGGGAGCCTTATTAAATAGTAAAGGTGAAGTAATTGGTATAAATTCTGCTAAATATTCATCAAGTGGTACAAGTTCACAAGCAAGTATTGAAGGAATGGGATTTGCAATTCCAATCTCTGATGTAAAAGAACTAATAACTCAACTAATGAATGGTGAAACACCAAAGGAAGCACAAAAAGGATATTTAGGAGTTCAGGGGAGCATGACTAGTAACATAACCAACGCCTCAAAAGATATACCTACAGGTTTTTATATTACAAGTGTTGTTACCGGTAGTGGTGCTGATAAAGCAGGTATCGAAGTAGGTAATATTATAACTTCAATCGAAGGTAAAGAAGTTAAAGATTTTGACACTATAAGTAATGTTTTAGATGAAAAAGAAGCTGGCGACAAAGTTAAAATAACTATCAAGTACGCCAGTGGTAAGGAATATAAAGAAAAGACTGTCGAAGTAACGTTATCTACTTATAGTCAAGTAAATTAATTATAAAAAATATCTACATCTAAGTATGTAGATATTTTTTATCTATGATATAATACAAATATTAAGGATGATTAATATGACAAAAAAGAAAAAGATAAAAATAAATGATATTATTAAAACAGCTTACAAAGAAACTAAACGAAGTTCTTTACTTGTTTATCTCATTCTAAGAATTTTAGTTATTATTTGTATGATTCTTCAAATTATTCATGGAGATCTAAATAATGCCTTATTATGTTTATTATCCCTTGTTTTATTAATGTCTCCTATGTTTATTCAAAATAAATTTGCCATAACATTACCAGATGGCTTAGAAATATCCATTTATCTATTCATTTTTGCTGCTGAAATTTTAGGTGAAATTAATAATTTTTATGGCATAATTCCCTTTTGGGACTCTATTCTTCATACAATAAATGGTTTTTTAGCTGCTGCTATTGGATTCTCCCTAGTCGATTTATTAAATCGTAATAGTTCTAAATTTAATTTAAGTCCTTTCTATTTATGTATTGTTGCTTTTTGTTTTTCCATGACCATTGGAGTCTTATGGGAATTTTATGAATATGGTTCAGATCGCATATTTCATTTTGACATGCAAAAGGACACAATTGTTACAAGTATTTCTTCTGTTGCCATAAACCCTGACAAGAAAAATAAAGTTTTAACTTATAATAATATTGATAAAACTGTTTTATATAATAAGGAGAATGAACCAATTTTAACTATTTCAAATGGTTATCTTGATCTTGGTCTAATTGATACTATGGGAGATTTATTTGTTAATTTTATTGGAGCCTTAGTCTTTAGTGTCTTTGGTTATATAACCTTAAAAAATCATTCCAAAAAAAGTATTATTGACTCTTTTGTTCCTCAAAAAGGAAAAAGAAAAATTCCTGAATCTGTTTCTAATCAAATTGCTGAGTTTAAAAAAGAACATCAAAAAGTCAAAGTAAAGGAGTCTAAATATGAATCAACAAATTAAAGATGCACAAACTAACTATCAAAATTTATTAAACGAATTAAATAAAAAAAATGATCGTTTTGCTGATTTTCGTCTTCTTATCTTTATAATTTTTATTATTTCAGGTATTATTTATTGGCAAAATCATCATTTTATGTGGCTATTATTTACTTTTATTACTCTTTTAACTTTTTTAATTTTAATTATCAAACACTCTAAAATAAAAAAAGAAATAAAAACTTATGAAAGTTTTTTACGTATTATTGCCGAATATTTTAGTCGTCTAGATGACAACTGGCGTTCTTTTCCTTCTAATGGCTCTAACTATATTAATAATGATTTAGCTAAAGACCTAAATTTACTTGGTCCATCATCTTTATTTCAATTAATTAACATTTCTAAAACTATAAGTGGGGAACGTAAATTGGCTACGAACTTAGCTAATCCGACTTTATCATCTAAAGAAATTATTGTTAAACAACAAGCTATTGCTGAATTAACGAGCAATTTCTCCTTTATTTTAAACTATCAAAAATTATTAAATGATATTCCTGACATTAACGAAAAAGACTTTGCCATTGATGCTAAACTATTACAAAAAGAATCACGCCCTTTAAATAAATGGTCTCTTATTGGCATAGTATTTTCCTGCTTAACTGACTTTATGTTAATTTTAACACTCTTTAAAATAGTTCCTTTTAAAATTTGTTTAATCCCTATTTTAATTCAATTAATAATTTCTTATATCTTTAGCTATTTTTATGATGAGGACTTAGAAATGATTAGCAAAACTTCTCGTACTTTTTCATCTCTAAAAGATTTAACAGAATATGTAAGAGATACGGAA
>UWSL01000053.1 GCA_900552975.1 uncultured Mycoplasmatota bacterium
AAAATATATAAATATTCAAGATTATGTTATAGCATTAGATATAGATGGTGAAAATCTTACTTCGATAGAATTAGCTCAAAAAATAGATAAGATATTTTTAACAAATGGAACAATTACTTTTATAATTGGAAGTAGTGAAGGCTTACACCCTGATATAAAACAAAGAGCTGACTATCGTTTATCTTTTTCTAAATTAACTTTTCCTCACGGATTATTTCGTGGAATTTTACTTGAACAAATATATCGTTCTTTCAAAATTATTAACAATGAAACCTATCATAAATAATGTTAAAAAGATTTAACATTATTTTTTGTTTATAACTATCATTTTATTAACAAGTCAAATAAAATATGTTAAATTTATTAAAGGAAGTGATCATATGATTGGGAATGATTGGGATGAAAAACTTAATATTGTTTGGCAAAGTAATGGTTTTAAGAAGTTTCTAAAAATAGTTAAGCATGAATATGAAACCAAAACCATCTTTCCTCCAAAAAATTATATATTTAATGCTTTAAAATTAACACCATATTCCAATACTAAAGTAGTAATAGTTGGACAGGATCCGTATCACGGAGAAGGAGAAGCTCATGGATTATCTTTCTCAGTCCAAAAAGGTGTCAAAATTCCTCCTTCATTACAAAATATATATAAAGAATTAAAAGATGATTTAAATATTCCGATTGCTCATACGGGAGACTTAACAAAGTGGGGAAAAGAAGGAGTTCTTATGTTGAATGCAGTTTTAACAGTTGAAAAAGATCATCCAGCTTCACATCGTAATTTAGGTTGGGAATTATTAACAGATTATATAATAAAAATATTGAATCAAAAAGATGAACCAGTAGTTTTTATATTGTGGGGAAATTTTGCTAAAGAGAAAGCTAAATTTATAACTAACCCTCAGCATTTAATAATAACATCACCTCATCCATCTCCATTTTCAGCTCGTAGTGGATTTTTTGGAAGTAAACCTTTTTCTAAAACCAATAATTTTCTTCGTCAACATAATTTGAAAGAAATAGATTGGCAAATAGAACAATAGAAATTGTGAATAACTATATTGATATAAACAAAAGCACCTTTAAAAGGTGCTTTAATAATTATAATTTAAAATCATCAATGATTTCGTCTTCCATATTTTTTCCATCAAAAAATGTCTTGATTTCAATTTTGTGCATTCTTGCAACAATATTAGAAGGAAAAGTTCTAATTAAATCATTTAATTCGCTGGTATATTTATTATAATATGACTTTGCAGCTTGTAACTTTTCATCTAAACGTTTATCTTCATTTATTAATTCTTTAAAAGCTTTTTTATTGTTTAAATCAGGATAGTCATTTTTGATTTGCATCCATAAATTATAATATTCTGTAATTCTTCTATCTAAGTCAAAATTACTAATGTTTTCATTTTTTAGTTTGTCTAAATTTTTAAAAAAAGTTTTATCATTTTCTAATTCTGTTTGGATGTATTTATCAACACGTACTAATAAATCATATCTAGATCTTAAAGCTTCATCAATTAAGCATTCTGCTTGATTGATTTTCGTTTTAGAGTGTTGTAATTTATTGTATTGATAAACATATAAAATTCCAATGGAACCAAAAATAATAATAATAAATAAAAAAGCATACAAAATCTCCATAATATCCCTCAATTCTACATAGATTATAACATAATATTAAATTTACAAATATAGCAAATTATAATAAAATGTAAAGAGATTAGGAATGATGATTTATGAAAATTACAACATTGCAAGTAGGGGACTTGGCAACCAACTGTTATCTTTTAGAAAAAAACAATAAAGTTCTTATAATTGATCCAGGAGATGAATTTTCAAAAATAAAAGCAGAAATAAATAATAAGAAAGTTGTTGGTTGTTTAGTGACTCACTTTCATTTTGACCATATCGGTGCATTAGAAGAAGTTTTAAGTTATTATGATTTAGATGTCAACAATGTAACTGATCCAGATTTTGTTTTTGAAACTATTGAAACACCAGGTCATACTTTTGATTCTAAAACTTTTTATTTTAAAAATGATCAAATAATGTTTACAGGAGACTTTATTTTTTATTCATCGATTGGCCGAACTGATTTAGGTGGAAATAATAAAGATATGTTATATAGTTTAGATTTAATGAAAAAATATGCCGATGACATAACTATTTATCCTGGTCATGGTCCTGCAACAACACTAGGTCAAGAAAAAAAGAATTTTAAAATGTATTTTTAAAGTTCTTTTTTTAATGAAATTTTTATCCTATAATATAGCCTTTTTCAGTATAATCAATTGGTTCACTAAATTCTACATAATCTAGATAAATCATTAATATTAAATACCACTTTCCTGTATGAGAGTCACTAATTATTAAATGATCTCTACCAGCTTGTTCAATAATTCCTTCAAATACTTTGTCTTTCCATTCGTTAGCATCTGGGAAACTAACATATGCCTTAATTTTTTTTCCTTTATTGTGTCTTAGTATATTTTCAATATAACTTTGTTGCATCGACATATCATTTTCTTTAGCTGCATCATATCCAGCTTCATAAGTATCGTTATTAATTGTTGGAAAAGCAGGATTTTGGTAATAATTACCATTCATAAAATCACCTCTTTAAATTATATGCAAAGAATTTTTAAATATAGTATAATTTTAATAGGTGATAAACAATGAAAAATAAATTTTTGAAATTTATCAAGAAAGTCAAATTAAAAAGTGTTATTCCCCGATTGCTCCTTACTACTATTGGAATATTCGCCTTAGCCATTAATTATAATTTATTTTTACTGCATAATGATTTAGTAATTGGTGGAGCCAGTGGTATTTCAATAATAGTTAATGAATACTTTCATATTGCACCATCCCTTTTCTTATTACTATTTAATATAGTATCCATCTTTTTTAGTTTTTGGTTACTAGGTGTCAAAACGACTAGTATGACAATTGTTGGATCTTTATTGTACCCACTATTTATTGAAATAACTGCTCCTTGGTGTGCGAAAATAGCCCCGCAAATTGTTTTAGATAACTTTTTATTAGTTGTTTTGATTAGTGCTGTAATCTATGGAGTTGCTTGTGGAATAATTTATCGTACGGGATTTTCTACGGGTGGAACCGATACATTAATTCAAATTATATGCAAATATTTACACTTAAAAACGGGCACTGTTTCTTTTATAACTAACTTTATAATAATTGTATCTGGCGGAGTTATTTTTGGTTTAAGTAAAGCTGTTTATGCGACAATAATTATTGTAATAAATAGTCAACTTGTTGACAGAATTATGTTAGGAATTTCTGATAGTAAAATGTTTTATATTAACACTCAAAAAATAGACAAAATTAAAGAGGTTATAAGTGACTTTGACAATGGATTTAGTATTTTAAATATTGAAGGTGGCTATACTAACAAGACAAATCCCATGATAATGTGCGTTGTTCCAACTAACCAATATTTTTTGTTTAAAAATTTAATTCAAGATGTTGATCCTAATGCTTTTATTATAATTAGTGATTGCTACGAAGTGTATGGTGGACAACGTAAAGAAAAATTCCCGTTTATTTAACAAGAATTTTTTGTTATAATTAAAAAAATAAGGTGGTAATAAAATGAAATTTATAGATATAAAACATTGTTATAAAGTTTATAAAAATGGTGTTACTGCAATTGCTGATTTAACCTTATCGATTGATAAAGGAGAATTCGTTTTTATTACAGGAGCATCTGGCTGCGGTAAATCAACATTAGTAAAAATGCTTTATCGTGAAGAAAAGCCAACAAGAGGTGAAGTCATCGTAGGTGGAATAAATGTTGCCAAACTTTACAATAGTAGAGTTTACAAATTACGTCGTAAGTTAGGTATTGTTTTTCAAGATTTTAAACTGTTACCTAAATTAACTGTTTACGAAAATGTTGCATTTGGTCTTGAAAACTCAGGAATGAGAAGCAAAGATATTAAAAAGAAAGTTTTAACAGCTATTGAAAGAGTTGGTTTGAAAGAAAAACTAAGAAGTTTTCCCAATCAATTATCTGGAGGAGAACAACAACGTGTGTGCATAGCACGTGCTATAGTTGACGAACCAAAAGTATTGATTTGTGACGAGCCAACAGGAAACTTAGATCCTAAAACTTCAAAAGAAATTGTTAAAGTAATTAATAAAATTAACAAAGAGATGGGTACTACTGTTATAATGGTAACTCATGATAAAGAAATTGTTAATTCAATGAAAAAAAGAGTTATTACACTAGAAAATGGTGTTCTCGCTGGAGACACCTTGAAAGGAAGTTATACAGCCGATGAAAATAATTAGAATTTTTATAAGAAATGTCAAAAGTGCATTTAAAAGTATTTTTCGTAATTTTAGCTTAAGTATAGCTTCGGTTGTTTGTACAACTATAACTTTAGTGATAGTAGCATTAGCTATAATTGTAGCAGCCAATGTAAATAATTTTACTAAAGATATAGGCGACTCGCTCACCATTATAGCTTTTGTTGATTCAAAGGCTTCCGATGAAGAAATTGCTAAGGTAAAAAGTTCACTTTTGGAAATAAACAATATTCGTAGTGATGAATTACTATTTAAATCAAAAGAAGATATCAAAAATGAAACTTTGGAAAATACTGAAAAAGGAAGTACAGTTTATAATATAATCAGTAGTTTGACTACAGATAATAATCCGTTGGAATCTGAATTTATTGTTTCAGTTAAAGATATTGAAAAATTAAAAAGTACTGCTACAAGTATTGAAAAAATAGATAAAGTAACTAAGGTAAAATATAGTGATAGCGTCGTTGATAAAATGATTCCAGTATTTGACATTGTCAAGAAAATAACTATTGGTATTATTCTTGGCTTAATCGTCGTAACTGTCTTCTTAATTTGTAATACAATTAAGTTAACAATTTTCTCAAGAAGAAGTGAGATCGAAATAATGCGTTTAGTTGGAACGAGTAATTCTGTAGTAAGATTACCATTTGTAATAGAAGGTTTATTCTTAGGAATTATTGGTTCAATAGTTCCGATACTAGTAACAATTTGGGGTTATATTATTGCTTATGACAAGTTAGAAGGTCATTTATTCAGCAATGTTATAAAATTAATTGATCCAATGCCTTTTGTCATATATATTTCCATTGTATTAGTAGTTATAGGTGGAATAGTTGGAATGTTAGGAAGTTATAGAACTGTAAGGAGGTATTTAAAGATTTAATGAAAAAAAACATAAACTTACTTTTAATTATTACTATTTTGCTATCATTTTTGACTCCGTTGCAAAGTGTTAATGCTTCAAGCAAAACTCTTCAAGATGAAAAAAATGAATTAGCTCAAATGCGCAACGAAAAAGCAGAAAATAATCGCTTAACTCAAGAAGCCAAAAATTCAATAGATGCTAAAAGAAATGCTATAGTAAAAGCTAACAATACAATTGAAGCCAATGAGCAAAAAGTTGAAAGCTCAAAAGTTAAAGTTGCTGAAAGTCAAGATCAAATCAAAGTTAAAACTGAAGAATTAAGAAATGTAATTGTAAACTTACAATACACTGGTTCAAGTAGTGAATCAGTTTACTTAGATTATGTTTTTGATGCTGAATCAATTTCTGATCTTATTGAAAGAGAAGCTATTATAGAAACAATAACAGAAGATACACAAAAACAATTAGAAGGCTTAGAAAAATTAATTGTAGATAATCAAAATCTTCAAGTCAAACTAGCAGATGATAATGTAAATTTAACAAATTCCATTTCTTCTTATGAAAAACAGGTTCAAGAACTAGAAGCATATATTGATAAATATGCATCAATTGGGATGGATTATGATCAAAAAATAAAATCTAAAGAAAGTATAATTAAACAATATGAGGATGCAGGATGTAAAAATTCTGATAAAATTGATGATTGTTATAATAACCGATACATTTTAATATCAAATGGCTTTAATCGACCATTAAAATCCGGTAGGATAACTCAAGCATGGGGAAACAATGGTCATGCTGGTATGGATATAGGAGGAAATGCTAAGGGAACAGCAATATATGCTCCAGCGAGTGGTGTTGTAGCTGCAACAAGTTATCGAAGCAGCTGTGGTGGTAACATAATTTATATTCATCATAATATAAATGGTAAAGCTTACACATCTGAATTTGGTCATTTGACATCAATAAATGTTAAAGTTGGTCAAATAGTAGATCCATCTACCATAATTGGAACAGTTGGTGGGGATTCGTCAACATTCTATTATGATAAATGTACAACAGGAACGCACCTTCATTATAGTATCGCTTATGGTCATTATTTAGGTGGTGGAAGTTCAGGTTATCGTAGTTGGTCAACCTTCAAAAGTAATACTAGAGCAACTTCCGTATCTTCAATTACTAATATAAAAAATGTAAGAAGATGGTCATGGACTAACCGTTATTCGAAGCTATAAGCTTCTTTTTTTTGGCTTTTAACAATTAAAAAACTATGATATTATAAGGAAGCAAAAACTATAGATATTAGGTGATACTATGAGCTTTACAACTAATTTAAAAGAAGAAATAACTAAAAATGACATATCTAAACTTGAATCATTAACTGAACTAGCTGCTTTCATTCGTTTTAGTGGTCAAATAAAAAAAAATAAAGTTATATTAACGATAGAAAATGCATCTGTAGCTCGTCGTATTTATAAAGATATAAAATATAACTTTGCCATAAATATAAAGTTAATAATTCGAAATCAACGTCGTTTTCGTGTTAAACAAATCTACATTCTAGAAATAACTAAAAAAGTAGATTTTATTCTAGAATCTTTAAATATAAAACAAAATGGTAAAAAAATATTACCTAATGATTACTTTCTTGCTAGTAAGGAAGAAAAAATATCTTTTCTTAGAGGAGCATTTTTATCAACAGGCAGTTTAAACGATCCTAATACAGGGGGTTATCATCTTGAAATAACTTCGCTACATAAAAAAGATGGTCTCTATATTAGTCGTCTGCTAGATGAATTTAAAATAACTTCCAAAGTGATAAAAAGAAATAATCATTACATGGTTTATGTTAAAAGTGCTGAAATGATTAGTGATTTTATTAAGATGCTTGGAGCAACCAATAGCTTATTTTATTTTGAAGATATTAGAATCTATCGCGATCATAAAAACATGATTAATAGATTAAATAATTGTGAAATAGCTAATCAAGAAAAAATATTAAAAAGTGGTATAAAACAACTCCAAGATATTTGGTATTTAAAAGAACATGATTTACTTGGTTTATTGGATGAAAATACCCAGGAAGCAATAAAGTATCGTGAATTATATCCAGAAACATCATTGCAAGAATTGTCAGAAATTATTTCTCAAGAAACAGGACATAATATTGGTAAATCTGGAGTGAATCATTATTTTATCAAAGTAAAAAAATTAGCGGAAAAACATCGTTTAAATAATAATGATCCAAAATAAAAACTACTATACTAATTATAAAAAAGCATAGTAGTTTTTTTACCACATATTTGTTAAATTTCCATCAGATTTATAAACTCCATCCATCAATATGATATATCTATAAATACTATTATTTACCAATCTTGACTTTGCAACAGTAGTCATAACGACTCCTCCTGTTGTATTAAGTGATTCAGCTATATAATAATTTTCATTATCCCATCCAGCTAAAATAGCCATATGTCCGTCTAAGCCGATTAAATCACCCACTTTTACTTTTCCAGAGGTCATTAATTCATCAGTGATATAAACTTTTTGTCCTAAATCAGTTAAATCTTTGTGGAAAGGATCTGTCCCAGCTCCAATATCTCCTACATCAAAACCACCATTCAATAAGGCCCAAGTTACGAAACCAGAGCAATCTAAACCGTTTGGGTAAAGTTGACCAGTAACATAAACTCCATTCCAATCAGTATAATTTTGTAAATTACATCCCCAAATAGCTGGACCAACAAAATTAGCTTTCAAGTCTTTTATTTTTTTAGTACTTAAATATAAACCTTTGTGATAATACCTACCTTCACCATCAACATATTGATATGGTTCATAATTTTCTAGGCGACCATTTTCGTAAAAATATGGAACACGATATGAAAATTCTAAAGTTAAAAATCTAGCAGCCGCTACGACACCAGCTCTTGTTTGATAACCAGCGTTTTTTACTCTTGATTCTAAAATGTCGTCAAGTAGTTGAGATTCGTCTTCACTAAATTGACGACATTGTACATATGTCTTTTTTTTAGCGGCATCAGGTTTTTCTATCAAATTAGTAACAACTACATTCACTTCACCATAATAATTGTCTTTATAAATGGCTGTAACAGTTGTAGTTCCGTTATTTACACCTGTAATTAAACCATCGCTATCAACTGTTGCAATATTTTCGTCACTACTTTTCCATTTCACATTTTTTTTGTTGTCATTATTTACTGAAACTTTTTTTTGTAAAGAAGGATATAAATAGACTATACTATCACTCATATTTAATTTTTTAATATTTTTTGTAGTTTGTTTCTTTCTATTAACATCACTCATGTTACCATAACTATCTTTTACATAAATATCATAACTTTTTAATTCTGTTATAAAACTACAATACCCATTGTCTGCTTTAACCCATCCGTCTTCTTTTCCACTAGGCGTTTTATTACTGTCAATTAATAAACACCATGTTGCTTTATTAAATTTAAAGAAATAATTATCTACTTCTACATTGACGATTTTTTTGTCAACATACCTAATACTATCTGAAGTAGTAACATTAGTAATATAAGGTGCAACAAAAAAATTGCTAACAACTACAGCTACAATCAAAATGATAAAAACAAAAACTATTATAAATTTAAAAATAAAATTCCTTTTTAATCTTTTTTTCATATTAAGCCCCAATCCACAGAAATTATAACATATTAGCCAAAATAATGTATAAAATATATAAAGCTCATAATTAATCTGTGACAAAATTTTAAATAAATAGTATAATTACTTTAGAATAAGAGAGGGATTGTATGGCAACAAATAGAACAACAGTAACTTTTCAAGATGATACAACTTTAGAAATAGAAAAAGGAACCACTTTATATGAACTCAGTAAAATTTATCAATCTAAAATGAAAGATAAAATAGTTGGAGCCGAAATAAATAATGAAACGGTTTCTTTAGAAACTAAAATAACCAAAAGCACAAAAGTTAATTTTATCGATATGAATAGTGTTAATGGTTACAAAATAAATAAGTATGGTTTAAACTTTGTTATTGAGGTAGCTTTAAAAGAACTTTTTAATGACACTTTCGAAGTAACATTTGATCATTCGATTGCTAATGGTATTCATATGACAATAATAGGGGAACGTCGTTTTACTTTAAATGATGCTCAAAAATTAAAAGCACATATGAATGAAATAATCGAAAATGATGAAAGAATTTTTAACTTAAATGTTGAAAAAAAGGAAGCGATAAATTACTACAATAAACAGAAATCACCAGAAAAAGCAGCAAATATTCACAATGTTACTAATAATATTGTAACAGTATATAAATTAAGAAATTACATAAATTACTTTTATTCTGAAATGCCTTATAGTACAGGATGTTTATCAAAATATGATTTAATATTTTTAGGTTATAATAAATTAGTTTTATTATTCCCTTCTCCTTGTACAAAATATAAAGTTCCAGAATATATTCATTATCAAAATGTAATTGAATGTTTTGAAAAAAGTAAAAAATGGATAAAAGCATTAGAAATACCATATCTAGCAGATATGAATAAAAAAATTTCTGATTGTCAAATAGAAGGATTAATAAAGATA
Organism: uncultured Mycoplasmatota bacterium; assembly: GCA_900552975.1. Lineage (GTDB taxonomy): Bacteria > Bacillota_I > Bacilli_A > RF39 > UBA660 > Coprovivens. The sequence continues at coordinate 9,817 of UWSL01000053.1, forward strand.
GTTGAAACTAATTTTAATAATGAAATTTATGAATTAGTAGACGATATAATAAAATCTAAAGCTAAATATGTTTGTTTGGCTGGACCATCATCATCTGGTAAAACAACGACAACTAAAAAAGTCGCTTTACAATTAAGAAGTAGAGGTTATGAAACACTAGTTTTGTCTATTGATAATTATTTTAAA
>UWSL01000054.1 GCA_900552975.1 uncultured Mycoplasmatota bacterium
TAACAACAGTATTGTTATATGTAGAATGAATATGAGCTTGTGCTTCAGGAATATTCTTTTTAACTTTTCTTTTTCTTCTATTATAAGCCATAATTTACCTCCTACTTACCTACTTTTTTCTTATTAGCAACTACTTTGCCTTTACCTTTACGAGTCTTAGCATTTCTGCTTGTTCTTTGACCATGAACAGGTAATCCTTTTTTATGTCTAACACCTTGATAAGAATTAATTTCCATCTTATTCTTAATATTCATTTGAACTTCACGTCTTAAATCACCTTCAGTTAAATGATTTTCGATTTCTTTTCTTAACTTAGCTTCATCTTCACTAGTTAAATCCTTAATCTTCTTATCAGGATCTACTCCAGTATTAGCACAAATCTTTTCAGATAAACTTCTACCAATACCATAAATATAAGTAAGTCCAATTACTGTTCTTTTTTCTTTTGGTAATTCTACATTTCTAATACGAGCCATAATAAGTCCTCCTAACCTTGTCTTTGCTTATGCTTAGGGTTATCACAAATAACCATAATCTTACCTTTTCTTCTAATTATTTTACATTTTGCACATATTTTCTTTACTGATGGTCTAACTTTCATAAAAATACCTCCTATTTTCTATATGTTATTCGCCCACGTGTTAAATCATATGGTGAAAACTCTATAGTAACTTTATCACCCGGTAAGATACGAATCATATTCATTCGTATTTTACCAGAAACGTGAGCTGTTACTACAAAGCCATTTTCTAATTCCACTTTATATTCATCTTTGATAACATCTATAACTTTACCATCGACTTCAATCTTAGCTTCTTTAGCCATCTTTCACTCTCCCGTTAATATTTCATATCCATCTTTAGTAACAACAACAGTATGCTCAAAGTGAGCACTTGGTCTACCATCTTCAGTAACGATAGTCCAGTCATTATCTAAAACACAAATATGTCTGGTTCCGGCAGTTATCATCGGTTCTACCGCAATAACCATGCCTTCTTTTAAAATCATTCCAGTGTTATATTTTCCATAGTTTGGTACATCGGGATCTTCATGTAAATCACGTCCAACTCCATGACCAACTAATTCTCTTACAACACCAAGTTTTTGTTTATTACAATATTCTAAAATGCGTGCTCCAATATTATATAAATGAGCACCATCATGAATCTCTTTAAGCCCTATAAAAAGTGCTTTTTCAGTGTGATGCATAAGTCTTTGCTTTTCCGCATTAACTTTGCCTACTGGATAAGTCCAAGCTGAATCAGAATGAAATCCATCAATAACAACACCAATATCAAGTGAGATTATATCTCCTTCTTTTAAGACTCTATCACCTGGTATACCATGAACAACTTCTTCATTTACTGATGCACAAATACTTCCTGGAAATCCTTCATAATTCAAAAATCCAGGTATTCCTCCATGCTCTCTAATAAACTTATCGGCTTCATCATTTAAATACTTAGTTGTTATTCCTGGTTTAATTAAAGACTTTAAATACTGATGAGTTAAATAATTAACATGACCAGCTTTCTTCATCTTCTCAATTTCTTCTTTAGTCTTAATACTTACCATTACTTAATCACTTTCTCAATATCTTCAAAAGCCTCACTAGCATCCCTATTAGCATCAACTCTAACAAGAATACCCTTCTTATCATAAAAATCTAATAAAGGCTTTGTATTTTCAATATATGTATTATATCTAATTTTAAATGCATCTTCAGTATCATCAGCACGTGATATTAAAGTAGCACCACAATTATCACAAATATTATCTTGTTTAGGTTTCATAAAATATTTATGATAACTACGCTTACAATTAGGACAACTAATTCTACCAGTTGCTCTTTTCATTGCAAGTTCTTCATCAACTTCTAAATAGATTACTGCATCAACAGTCTTACCTAATTCACTTAATAAAATATCTAACTTTTCTGCTTGACTAATATTTCTAGGATATCCATCAAGAATAAAAGGTTTAGTAGTAGCACTAAGTGCTTTAACAAGTAACTTATTAACAATATCATCACTTATCAAAGCACCACTTTTCATAAGTTCAGAAATACTTAATCCAAGTTCACTGCCACTTGCTACTTCTTCTCTTAATAAATCTCCTGTGGAAATATGTTCATAACCATATTTAGAAATAAGTAAATCACTTTGAGTTCCTTTACCAGCAGCTGGAGGAGCTATAAATATAATATTCATCATCTTCTAACTATACCTTTTCTATGACTTCTACTTATTAGGCTACTTTCAAGTTGTTTGTATGTCTCAATTGCAACACCAACAACGATTAATAATCCAGTACCCCCAATTGTTACAGAACTTGATAGTCCAGAGAATTTAGAGAATATAATTGGCAATCCAGCAATTATAACTAAGAATAATGAGCCAACAATTGTTAGCTTTCCTAAAATGTTGCTAACATATTCGATTGTATCGTTACCAGGTCTTACTCCTGGAATGTATGCACCACTTTTATTTAAGTTCTTTGACATTTCTTCAGGATTCATTTGTAAGAATGTATAGAAATATCCAAAAAACATTATAAGAGCTATATATAATATAAATCCTGTCAAAGATGTATTTGTAATATATTTATTAACAAAATCAATAGCTTTTTGTTTTTTTAACAAATTAACTATAGTTACAGGAATTGTTATTAAAGTTGATGCAAATATTACTGGAATTACTCCAGCTGAATTTATTTTCACTGGTAAATAATTTTGCTTTTTACCATATGCACTACTACTTCTATTAGCATACTGAATAGGTATTCTTCTTTCGGCAAGTTGAACCCATATTACACCAACAATTATAAGTAAATAAATTACTATAAAAGCGGCAAATAATGCTATTCCAATACCTGTTTTAAAAGTACCTGAAGTTACTAAATCTTTGAACGCACTAACAAATATGTCAGGCATAGATTGTAAAATTCCAGCCATAATCAATAATGATAAGCCATTACCAATTCCATATTTAGTTATTTCATCACCAATCCACAACAATAAAGAAGTACCTGCTGTAAGAACAACAGTTGTTTTTAAGATTGTCATCCAGTCATTAGTTCCTGAATAAACAATAGTAAAAATATATCCTTGAATAAACGCAAATAAAATACCTAAATATCTAGTTATTTTATTAATTTTTTGTTTTCCAGTATATCCTTCATCTTTTAATTCTTTAAAGTATGGAATGATATCCATTTGAAGTAATTGTGTAATAATTTGAGCTGTAATATATGGAGAAACACCTAATGCAAAGATTGAGAATGATTTCAATCCTCCACCTGACATTAGGTTAAAGATTTCTAAAAATCCAAGTTCTTCATATAATGTTTTTGCCCAAGGAACAGTTATCGCACTACCGATACTAAATATTCCTAGGCAAAATAGTGTGAAATAAATTCTTTTTCTTAAATCTTTGTTTGAACGGTTAAATAGTTGTTTGAAAAACATCTAGATCACCTCTGCTTTTCCGCCAGCACCTTCAATTTTTGTTACAGCAGCAGTTGAGAATCTATTAGCTTTTATTGTTAGCTTTTTCTCTAACTCACCGTTTCCTAAGACTTTTATACCACAAAGTTGATTTTTGATAATACCCATTTCTTTTAATAATTCAGGAGTAACAATATCTCCATCTTTAAAATATTTGTTTAAATCACTTAAGTTTATTGTTGCATATTCTGTTCTAAAACGTGCATTGTTAAAACCACGTTTTGGTAATCTTCTATATAAAGGAGATTGTCCACCTTGGAACCAAGCTGGAATGCTTGCTCCTGAACGTGATTTTTGACCTTTTTGACCACGAGTAGATGTTTTACCCATTCCACTACCTGGTCCACGTCCTACTATTTTTTTTCTTTTAGCTTCAGGAGCTGCATTTAATTCATTTAATTTCATACTATAACTCCTCAACTTTCTTTCCTCTTAAAGCAGCAATTTGCTCTGGAGTTCTTTGCATCTTTAATGCTTCCAATGTAGCTTTTGCAACATTTATCTTTGTATTTGATCCAAGTGATTTTGAAACTATATCACGTACACCAGCAAGTTCTAGTACATCACGAGCAGATCCACCAGCAATTACTCCGGTACCTTCTACAGCAGGTTTAATAAGAACTTGAGCACGTCCCATTTTTCCAATAGCTTCATGTGGGATTGTTCTATTATCAATTAATGCAACCTTTGTTACGTTTTTATTAGCTGCTTGAATAGCTTTTTTAATTGCTTCTGGAACTTCATTAGCTTTTCCAGTACCAATACCTACTAAGCCTTTTCTATTTCCAACTACAACAGTTGCTGAAAATCTAAAATGACGTCCACCTTTTGTAACTTTTGTTACACGGCTTATTGAAACAACTTTTTCTTCAAGCAAATTTTTCTTAGAGTCCATTTTTGTCTTTGGCATAATTTACCTCCTTTTAGAATTCTAGTCCATTTTCACGTGCAGCTTCAGCTAATGCTTTAACACGTCCGTGGTAAAGGTATCCACCTCTATCGAAAACTACTTTATTTATATTTGATTTTTTAGCTTTTTCAGCAATGTCTTTTCCTACAAGGCTAGCGCCTTCTACGTTACCACCATTTTTTAATTTTAATTCTACTGATGAAGAGCTAACTAGAGTAACGCCCTTAACATCATCGATAATTTGCGCAAATATTTGAGTGTTTGATCTAAAAACATTCAATCTTGGGCATTCTGAAGTTCCGCTTATTTTCTCACGAATACGAGAATGTCTTCTTTTGCGTACTACATTTTTTGATTCTTTAACTATCATAATATCTCGACTCCTTACCCTTATTTAGCTGCCTTCTTACCTTCTTTACGACGAATATGTTCACCTTTATAACGAATTCCTTTACCTTTATATGGTTCTGGTTCTCTTATAGCGCGAACATTAGCCGCAAATTCAGTAACTTTTTGTTTATCAATACCAGAAATTGTAATTTCAGTATTACTTACTTGTTCAGCCTTAAGATCTGCTGGAACTTCTACAACAACTGGATGTGAAAAACCAGCATTTATATTAATTTTATTGCCTTGAACTTGGAATCTGTATCCAACTCCAACAGCTTCTAAACCTTTTTGATAACCTTCAGTAACACCAATTAACATATTTTTAATTAATGCATTTGTTGTACCATGTAGTTGTTTTGTTATTTTATTATCATTAGGTCTTTTTGTAATAATTTTTCCTTCAACTTCTTCAACTGTGATTATGTCAGCTTTATTATAACTTAATTCACCTTTTGGTCCTTTTACAGATACAGTATTATCGTTAATTGTTACAGTAACTCCTGATGGAATTACTAATTCTCTTTTACCAATTCTACTCATAGCATTGTTTCCTTACCAAATATAGGCAAGTACTTCTCCTCCCAAACCAGCTTCTCTAGCTTCTTTATCTGTCATTAATCCTTTTGAAGTTGAAATGATTGCAATTCCTAAACCGTTAAGTACACGAGGAATTTCATCACTTTTGGCATAGACACGTAATCCAGATTTTGAAATTCTTTTCAAACCTGTAATAACTCTTTCTTTCTTTTCGCCATATTTTAGAGTTAAAGTTAATTTATCACCTTTAATATTTTTTTCATATTTGTAATCTACAATATAACCTTCACGTTTTAGAATTTCAGCAATTCCTAAAGTCATTTTTGAACCTAAAACTTCAACTGTTTCATATCTCATTTGATTTGCATTACGAATTCTTGTAAGCATATCTGCTATTCTATCTCCAACCATAGTCTAAATTCCTCCTTTCTACCAACTTGATTTCTTAACACCAGGGATTTGACCATTATTTGCCATTTCTCTAAAGCAAATACGGCATAATTTATATTTACGTAGAACTCCGTGAGGACGTCCACATCTTTCGCAACGAGTATAAGCTCTTGATTTAAATTTTGGAGCTCTTTGTTGTTTTACTTTTAAACTTGTCTTTGCCATAAATATTTTCCTCCTCTATCTACTTTCTAAATGGCATTCCGAATCCACTAAGTAGTTCGAAAGCTTCTTCATTTGTTTTTGCTGTAGTAACAAATACGATATCCATACCTCTTACTTTTAGCACTTGATCATATTCGATTTCTGGAAATATAATTTGTTCTTTAATTCCTAATGTGTAATTACCTTTTCCATCAAAAGCGTTTTTAGAAACACCTCTAAAGTCCCTAACACGTGGAAGTGCAATTTTAATTAGCTTTTCCATAAAGTTGTACATATTTTCGCCACGTAATGTAACTTTTGCTCCAATTACTTGACCTTCTCTTAATTTAAAGCCAGCTATTGATTTACGAGCTTTTGTTACAACAGGTTTTTGTCCAGAAATTAATTCCAAATCTTTTACTGCTGCTTCGATGAATTTTGAATCGTGAGCAGCTTCACCAACACCCATGTTAATAACTATTTTATCTAATTTAGGAATTTCCATTTTAGATGAATAGTTAAATTTTTTCATTAAGTTGTTAGCAATTTCTTCGTTATATAATTTTTTAAAAGTACTCATATATTCACCTACTAACTAGCTTTCTTTTCTGTTTTTTTTGTTGTTTTTGCAGCTTTTGCAGTTTTTGCTTCTGTTTCTACTTTTTTAACATTTGATACGTGAATAGGTGCTTCAATTTCAACAATTGATCCTACTTCGTTCATTCTATTTGGTTTAACATGCTTTTTAACGATATTAACACCTTCAACAACGACTTTGTCTTTGTTTCTTAGTGTTTTAGTTATACTACCAGTTTTGCCTTTATCTTTTCCAGCAATTACTAATACTTTATCTCCAACTTTAACTTTCATATAGTCCCTCCTATAATACTTCAGGTGCTAGTGAAACTATTTTCATGAATTCTTTTTCACGTAGTTCACGAGCAACAGGTCCTAATACTCTTGTTCCGATTGGACTCTTATCATCTTTAACTAAAACGCATGCATTGTCATCAAATTTTATGTATGAACCATCAGCTCTTCTTACACCTTGTACTGTTCTTACGATTACTGCTTTTACAACTTTTCCTTTTGGAATATTACTATTAGGAATAGCTTTTTTTACTGTTCCAATAACGATATCACCAATGTTACCGCTTTTTACTTTACTTCCGCCAACTACTTTAATAACAAGTAATTCACGAGCTCCTGAGTTATCAGCAACTTTAAGTCTTGTTTCTTGCATTACCATAATGATACCTCCTATAGAATTACAGCCTCAACTAATACTTCAGCAAGTTCATATCTCTTTGTTTTAGATAATGGTCTTGTACTAGTTATTCTAACTGTATCTCCTTCTTTAGCTTTGTTTAATTCATCATGAGCTGTATATTTTTTAGAATATTTAACTCTTTTACCATAAAGTGGATGCTTTTTATATGTTTCAACTAGAACGGTAATAGTCTTGTCGTTTTTAGCACTTACAACTTTACCTACTAATGATGTTTTCTTAGTTTCTTCCATTATTCTTCGCCTCCATTTTCAATTTCTCTTTCGCGTAGAATTGTATTCATTCTAGCAACATTTTTTCTTAATTCACGAACTCTTGATGATTTTTCTAATGAACCAGTTGATTGTTGTAATCTTAAATCAAATAATTCTTTCTTAGATTCTTTAATTTTAGTTTCTAACTCTTCGTTAGATAGAGCTCTAAGTTCTTTCATTACTTCACTAACCTTCATTAGATTCACCACCTTTAACTTCTTTTTTTACAATTTTACATTTTACTGGCAACTTATGTGATGCTAATCTTAAAGCTTCTTTAGCTATCTCTTCAGAAACCTCACCGATTTCAAACATTATTTTGCCTTTTTTAACAACTGCAACGTATCCTTCTACGCTACCTTTTCCTTTTCCTTGACGAACACCTAAAGCTTTTTTAGTTAAAGGCATATCTGGGAAAATGTTAATCCAAACTTTTCCGCCACGTTTCATATAACGATTCATCGCAATACGAGCTGCTTCAATTTGTTGAGCTGTAATCCAAGCTCCTTCATTAGCCATTAAACCATATTCGCCAAAATGTAATTCAGTATTACCTTTTGCACGGCCATCATATGGTCTACGATGTGACTTACGATATTTAGTTCTTTTTGGCATTAACATCTGTAACATCTCCCTTCGTCACTTTCTTAGCAGGAAGAATTTCGCCTTTGTAAATCCATACCTTAACACCGATTTTTCCATAAGTTGTATTTGCTTCACTTATTGCATAATCAACATCAGCACGAATTGTATGAAGTGGAACTGTACCTTCTGTATAACCTTCAGTACGAGCCATTTCAGCACCGCCTAATCTTCCAGATACAGATGTTTTAATTCCTTTTGCTCCTGCTTTCATAGTGTTTCTAATAGCTCTTTTTTGTGCACTTCTGAATGGTGCTCTAGCTTCGATTTGGCTTGCAATTTGATCTGCTACCAATTTTGCACTTAAATCAGGATTTTTCACTTCAATTATAGATACATAAATTTCTTCATCTACTAATTTCTTCAATTTATTTCTTAGTTTTTCAATATCTTCTCCGCCACGTCCGATAATAATACCAGGTTTAGCAGTATATATTTTAACTTCTGTTCTTTTTGCAGTTCTTTCAATAACTACTTGAGCAACTGCAGCGTCTTTCATTTTATCAGCGATATATTTTCTGATTTTGTTATCTTTATTTAATAAAATTCCAAAATCTTTTTTGTTAGCAAACCAGTTTGCTTCCCAATCTTTATTTACGCCGATTCTAAGACCTTTTGGATTGACTTTTTGTCCCATACTATTTAGCCTCCTTATTATCAGATACTTTTACAGTAATATGACTTGTTCTTTTATCTCTTCTATCAACTTTTGTTCTTGAACCAAATTTTATTCTTTTTAAAACTTGACCAGGGTTAATATAGCATTCAGAGACAATAAGATCAGATTCTTTTGCGCCATTATTATTAACAGCATTAGCAATTGCAGAGTTTAATACTTTTGATATTAGTCTGCTTGCTTTTGTATTGGTGTTTGCTAAAATTCCTTGTGCAGTTTCTACATCTTTGCCTCTAATAAGGTCTAAAGTCATTCTAGCTTTACGTGGTGCTATCATAGCACCTTTATGTATTGCGTATGCTTCCATTACTTATTCTCCCTTCCTACTTTTGTCCAGCATGGCCACCGAATTTACGAGTTAAAGCAAATTCTCCTAGTTTGTGTCCAACCATGTCTTCAGTTATATATACTGGAATAAAATCTTTTCCATTATGAACAGCTATTGTGTGTCCGATAAAATCAGGATAAATAGTTGAACGACGAGACCAAGTTTTAATAACTTCTTTTTTATTATTTTTATTTAATTCTTGAACCTTTTTTAATAATCTATCAAATACATAAGGTCCTTTTTTTAAACTTCTTGCCATTATTATTTCCTCCTATTTTTGTTTGCGACTAACAATTAGCTTGTTTGATTTCTTTTTAGAGCTTCTAGTCTTAACTCCCATAGCCTTTTTACCCCAAGGTGTCATTGGTGATTTACGTCCTACTGGAGTACGTCCTTCACCACCACCATGTGGATGGTCATTAGGATTCATTACAGAACCTCTGTTTGTTGGTCTGATACCTAAATGACGAGTACGACCAGCTTTTCCTAAGTTAACTAATTCGTAATCTTCATTTCCTACAACACCAATTGTAGCAATACAAGTTCCTAGTACTTTTCTTGTTTCACCAGATTGTAATCTGATTAAAACATATTTGTCTTCACGACCTAATATTTGAGCACTAGTACCTGCTGAACG
>UWSL01000055.1 GCA_900552975.1 uncultured Mycoplasmatota bacterium
GGAGAAGTATGTGTTTTTTTTCTGCTAAAGGTGGGGTTGGTAAGACTGTTAATATTCTTAATTTAGCAGGAATATTGGAACAATTAGATAAGAAAGTTTTAATTATTGATTTTGATTTAGGAACGGGAGGAATTGCCGCTTCATTAAATAAACGAATTAAAATGAGTGTTTATGATATGGGTGAAGATATTTTAAATAATCGTTTTACAAAAGTAAAAGATTATGTTAGTTCATATGATAAAAATATTGATATTTTAGCATCACCTAAAGATCCAAGAGATGCTAATAAGATGGATGTACGAGTAGTTAATGATATTATTAAAAAAGCAGAATTAGAATATGATGTTGTTTTAATTGATACTAATCATACACTTAATGATATAAATTTGGTTGTTTTGCAAACAGTAACTAAAATATTATTTGTGACAACTAATGATCCGATTGATTTAAAAAATTTAAAATCTATTTTAGCTATTTTTAAAGAATTAGAATTTGATAATTACAAAGTTATGCTTAATAATAGTCGTGATCCATTTAAATCATATTTTAGTATGTATGATATTAAACATATTTTAAAAAATAATGTTGATTATACTTTGTCAGTTGATTTGTTCTTAAGGGATATGGAAAAATATATTATGGATGGTAAAATTATTTCTTTAGATAAAAGATTTAGTCGTGTATGTCCGAAGGATTATCAAACATTCTTGGTCATAGCAACTGATTTATTAGGAGATGATGAAGAGTGAGTAATAGTTTATTAAAGGCTTTTAATGTAAAGATAGAAAACAAATATAATGAAGCTGTTGACTATGATATTTTTAAAGATAAAGAATTACTTGAAAAATTTCGTAAAAAAATATTAGAAGATTTAAGTAATCGAGGAATGTTATTAAAAAATGTTAGTAATGAAATATTAAATGAAGAAATAGATGAGATTATAAACGGTTATGATATTAGTAGTTTAGAACGTAATTATATTTATAATTTGATTGATAATGAAGTGAATGGATATGGTCCTTTAACGGAGTTATTAAAAGATAAAAATGTAACGGAGATTATGGTTAATAGTCCTTCAGATATTTATATTGAAACAGATGGGAATATTGTTAAAGATAATAGTGTGTCTTTTATAGATAATGCTCATATTGTTAGAACGATTGAAAAGTTATTAGCCTCATCAGGAAGAATGATTGATATTAATAATCCGATGATTGATGCAAGAGGGGAAGATGGAAGTCGTATAAATGCGATTATTCCGCCTTTATCAAAAAATCCGATTATTACCATTAGGAAATTTAGACCAAATTTAGTTGATATGGAAACATTAGTTGGAAATGGTTCTTTAACTCCTTATATGGCTCGTTTTTTACAAGCGGCCGTACAAGCGCGTTTAAATATTTTAATTAGTGGTGGAGCTGGAACCGGTAAGACAACATTACTTAATATTTTGAGTAATTATATTGATACTAATGAACGTATTATTACGATTGAAGATGCATTAGAACTTAATTTGAAACAAAGTAATGTGGTATCTTTGGAAACGAAAACTGCTAATTATGAAGGAGTAGGTGAAGTAAAAATTCGTGACTTAGTTCGTAATTCATTACGTATGCGTCCTGATCGTATTATTATTGGAGAAGTAAGAGGCAACGAAGCTATTGATTTATTACAAGCAATGAATACGGGGCATGATGGTTCAATTACCACTTTACATGCTAATAGTTCTTTAGATGCTTTAAGAAGATTGGAAACAATGGTTTTAATGGATAATAAAGATGTTTCTTTAACGGCTGTTAGAGAATATATGAGTAATGCAATTGATTTAGTAGTTCATATGAGTCGTATGCGTGATGGGAAGAGAAAGATAGTTGCAATTTCTGAAATTGTGGGAACTAATAATGGCGAAATTGTTATGAAAGATATTTTTGATTTTAAAGTTCAAAATGTTTTAGAAAATGGAACTGTTGAGGGAGAATATACGTTGTATAAGTATGTTCCAAAATGCTTAGAAAAAATGCAAAATGCAGGAATAAGAGATTTGGATGAGATGTTTAAATTTAAAAAAGGTAAGTAGGTGAAGATGCATGGATGAATATAGTGCTTTATTAAGCATAGCTTCATACGTTTTAGTATTTGTAATTCTATATTTATTAATTTGTTTATTAAAATCTATTTGTCGTGTTAAACGTCTCGAAGATTATGCAATTCGCGATAAAAATAATAATTATAATTTAGAAAATAGGTTATGGAAGTTTATTCATAAAGTTAGTAAATTTTTGGGTAAGTTGTCTTTTTTGCAGGAATTAGCTGAAAATTATGAAAGATTTATTAAAAGTGAAGAAAAAAGTTATAAAAGTGCAATGGATTTTGTAACAATCAAGTTTCTTTCGTGTTTTTTCTTTATTGCTTTATATATCTTTGAAGCTTTCTTACAAGGTTTAAATTTTAACATTTTAATATTTATTTTAGTTTGTTGTTTTGGCTTTTTATTCCCGGACTTCTTGTATGATTGTGATGATTATAGAACTTATAAAAGTATTGATAATGATATAGTTAGTGCTATTATTTTGATGAATAATAGCTTTAAAGCTAATATGAGTGTTCGTCAAGCGATTGATAATGTTATTAAAAGTACGGAAGGCCCTTTAAAAGAAGAATTTATGAAAGTTAAAGATGATATAAATCATGGTTTTTTATATGAAGAAGCTTTTTACAATATGTATCTTCGTACTGATTCAAAGATAGTCTTAAGAATATGTAATATTATGCAACTAATTAATAGAAATGGTTATAATTTAATAAGTTGTTTTGATGATTTAGAAAAAGATGTTTATAAAGAACGTAAAGAATTAAATGAATTAAAAATGTATGATAATACTAATAAAGTTTTTAGACTAATTGTTACTTTTTTACCACTTATTTTATTTTCTTTTGCTATTTTATTGAATAAGGACTATTTAAATTTAATTTTTGCTTCAAATGTAGGTTATATTATAGTTATTATTGAAATTTTAATTTATGTAATATATTTGTGTATTATAGAAATTGTAAGGAGGTAGTTTGATGGTAGATGATGTTGCTAGTCGTTTTTATGAAAAGAAACATATGGATAGATTAAAGATAAAGATTAAGTTATTGGGAATAAATTATGATGTGCATTTCTTATTAGGTTTAAAGATTATTTTTTCTTTCTTAATTTTATTATTTTTCTTAGTGTTTTTAAAAGCTGGCTATATTATTGCCCCAATGGCAGCCTTGTTATTCTATTTTGGAAGTGAATATTTCTTTATTGATTTACAAATAAAAAAACGCAAATACAAGTTAGAAGATGAAGCTTTACAATTTTTTCCGATCTTTTTAAATGCTTTAAATGGTGGAAAAAATGTTAAGAAAGCTTTGATTATTTCAACAGAAATTATTGATAATGAGTTATCTAATTTGTTTGTTACAGCATTACATGAGGTTGAAATAGGAAAGTCACTTGAAGAAGCTTTAACAGATTTAAGTAAGTGTATTCCATCTTCAACTATTAATAATATAATATTAAATATTGTATCTTCTTTGAAATATGGTAATAGTGTATCTGAAAGCGTTAATCGTCAGTTAGACTTGATAGGAACGAAGAAAAAAAATTACTTGATAAAGAAAGCTAAGAAGCAACCAGTTTTATTAACTTTTTTATGTATTTTTTTCTTTTTAATAATGCTATTAGTAATAAATATTTTTGTATAAAAAATATCAAAAAGTTTTTTTCTTTTTGGTATTTTTTTATTGAAAAATATTATGGTTTTTGTTAAGCTAACTTAAATGGAAACAGGATGTTGAGTATGAAGCAATATTTTATAAGTGATGAGGAAATATTTGAAGTAAGAAAAGACAACATAGAAGTTATAAATATTCTTTTGGAAAAATTCTCTAATATTTTAGATGAAGTATATAAAAAATTTAAATTTTTTGGCAAAGAATTTTTTTTACAAATTGAGAGAAAAGTAATAAAAAGTATTTGTTTGACGCATCAAGGGTATAACAAGGATAGTAATTCGGTTATTAAAGATTTTGTAAAATATACGAATAATTTTTTACTTGTTCATTTAGCTGACAATAATTATAAGATTTTAAATGATTATTTGCGATTTTGTGGTAAAGATAAGTTGATTGAAACAACGAGATTTTTAAGAAAGATAGGCTATGAAGAAGATATTGATACAACTTTAGCTATTTTTGATAATTGTCCAGCTATTGTTGTTGAATTAGACGAACTTTTTAGGGATGTTGAGAACTATAGTAATCGATGGATTAATAGTGTTTCTTATAATAATCTGATGGAACATTTTATGAGAATGTATATGTTGAAAAACGACATCGTTGATGAAAGTTTAAATATGCCAGAAGAAAACTTAGATGTTACTTATGATGATTCGGCGGTTCGTGAACTTCCTTCTTTTACCCATTATTTAAATGATATTGGGCGAATGGGGATGAAAATTTTAAGCCCTGAGGAAGAAATGGATCTATCGAAAGCGGCAATGGAAGGTAATATTGAAGCTCGCAACACTTTAGTGGAAGCCAATTTAAAATATGTTATTAAAGTAGCAAGGTGTTATGCCGGTAAAGGATTACCTTTTAATGATTTGGTTCAAAGTGGAAACATGGGACTTATGAAAGCCGCCATTAAGTATGATTATCGGAAAGGTTTTAGATTTACAACGTATGCTACATGGTGGATTAGACAAGCTATCTTACGAGATATTGGTAATCAAGGTCGGTCAATTAGAATTCCAATTCATATGGGAGTGAAAGTTTCAGCTACTAGGAGAGTTATTGAACAATTTAAATTAGATAATGGTCGTGAACCAAATATTGAAGAATTAGCTCACCTTTTAGACACAACGATGGATAAAGTTGAAGAAATATTGTCTTATTTTGAAGATGCTAGAAGTTTAAATTCTTCGATAAGTGATGAAGACGAAGAAAGTGAATTAGAAAATTTTGTTGCGGATGTGCATCAGAATGTTGAAGAAATGGGTATGAAAAGTATTTTATCAGCGGAAGTGTTAAATTTGCTTGACCAAGCTAATCTATCACAACAAGAAAAAAAAGTCTTATTTTATCGTAATGGATTTTATAATGATCATGTTTATACATTATCAGAAGTTGCGCAAATCTTTAATTTGTCACGGGAGCGAATAAGGCAAATCGAAGTAAAAGCATTAACTAAGTTGCGTCGATTAAGAAATATTGACAGTTATGCCGATGTTTATATGGATAATCCCGATGAAGCTAAACGTTTTCGTAAGGAACAAATTCATGAAAAAAAGAGAGTAAAATGGAATGAAAATAATGACAAAAAAATTTATAAAAAAGGAGAGAATAAAATGTCTAGAAGAGAGCCAAGAGAAGTTAAAAATTTATTTGTTTATTTAGAAGTGCCAGAAGAAGAACAATGGAAAGTTAAAATGATTGTGGAAAAGTTTCCGGAAAGTGATCAAGAAATGTTTTATAAAAAATGTGGTGATGATTTACTTGGGACAGGAGTAGGAAAACTCGCTAAAGAAGAACGCGGTCGTTTTTATGGTAATTTGCTACCAAGAATTGGGAGATATTATGATAATTTAAGAAGATATGATGATACTAATGAATTTGCTCAACAATTGGAAAAAATATTTGATAAAACAGTGAAAAATAATGCTTCTTTTTCTAATTTAATACTTTATTTCAAAAGTAGTTTTACGTTTGAAGAAATTACGCAAGCAATGGCTGATTTAACTGATGAGGAAAAACAACTTGTGTATAAAAGATTTGGTGCTAATTTAACTGGTGAAAGTGGAATTAAATTAGAAAAAGAAGAAAATATAGTTTATAATACAAAAATATTACCTAAAATAAAAGTTAGATTGCGAAACATGTATCCAGACAGAGCTTCTTCTGAAAATAATCTTTTAAGAAATACGGTTGTTAGTAATAAAGAAAGCTCTAAAGAAGTAAAAGTAGAAGAAAAAAGTACAACGTTTGATGATACTTTAAGAACAGGTGAAACACCTATGGATGAACCATTAAAAAAAGAAGTTCAGGTTAAGGAAGCAACATTTGTTGAATTGTCTACGCCACAACTATCAGAAGAAGTAAAACCAGCGTTTAATTTATCTAATGTAGAACAGGTGCTACCAAATATTAGTCAAGAAAATGAACAAAGTAATGTAGAATCTACTTTACAAAGTAATAAATTAACAGCTGATGATTTTAGAAGTTTAAAAGAGATTCTTAAATTGGATGCATTCAAAGAACTTACGAAAGTTGGTTTTCCTTTAGAACAAGTAGTAGTAGTTTCAATGTATCATGGCTATTTAAATCGTTCTTTTACGATTGATGAAATTTCTTCTATTTTAGGGATAGAAAAAGAAGTAGTTAAAGAAATGATTATAGATTCTTTGAAAGTATATCGTAGTCTAACTGATCAAATGTTTGATAATTCTATTTTAGCGTTAAAAAAATTATGAGAGAAAAAGATAAAGTCATAAAGCAATTTTTAAAAAAGTATGGTGAAAAATTAAGTAAGTATGAAAATATAATTAATAGTAGTAATCAAATTAAGCAAATAATTTCGCTTACGGACCCTGTTTTTTTAATTAATGTTTTAAATGATATTGATAAGTTTGAAGTCGTAATTTATGGTTATAAAGTAAAGATTAACGAAAATGAAAATATTGACATTGATTGTTACTACTTATTAGAGCTAAAAAATGTTATAGATATTTATTTGTGTTATGTGGCAGGTTTTATTGATGATTTGTTAATTGAAATGTATTTAGATAGTATGGAAGTTATTGATTTTATTTGTCGAAGATTGAAGATTAATCATGATGTATCTTTAGACAACTATTTACAAGAGTGTTTGCCGTTGTATGAAGGACCAGAACTTTTAAGTGTTTCAATGGTAAGGTGGATTCGCGATTTTAAAGCTGGTAAGAAAATTAATAAAAAAGGAAAAATAAATCAAGATAGTTTAATAGAAGAAGAAACTTTAGAAGAATCCAAAAAATTAAATTCTTATGATGAGCTTAGAAAAAATATTATTTCTTACGATGGAAATTGTCCAAATGATGAGTTTGTCTATTTTTTTCGAACTTTGAATGTCGAAAGTTGTTTAGATTTTAGTAATTTAGATGAATATAAAAAGTATATTTTGTTACGTTTTGGATTTGTAGATAGTAAATATTTAGATATAAATCAAATAGCTGAAGTTTTAAATCTTGATAAAACAATTTTAATTCAATATGAAAAGAAGACAATTTACTTAGTAAGAGAATGTCTTAGTTATCAATTTGATTCATATATTAAGTTAGTAAAAAGTTTTGTTTAATGAAGAATTATTTTCTTTAATTATAAGAAGTGATATAATATTAATATGGAGGTTATAATATGAAAGAAGATATAAAGAAAATTTTATTAATGGGCTTAGGAGCAATGTCATTAACTAACGAAAAGGCTAAAGAAATAAAAGATGATTTGTTAAAAAAAGGTCAAGAGTTATATGAAAAAGGTGCTATTGCTAATGAAGAATTAAAACATAATATCAAAGAAGTTATGAAAGAAAATGTTACAATAGTTCCTTTAGAAACTGAAGTTACATCGGATGATATAATTGACTCTTTAGATAATTTAAGTGAGGAAGAACGTACTAAAATTTTAGAAGCAATCGAAAAAAAAGGCTGGAGTAAACAAGCTAAAGAGAAAGATGAAAAGAAGAAAGAACAAAAATAATCTTTCTTTTTTTAATTGTTTTAATATGGTATAATAATTTAAGAATAAGAGAGAGTGGATTGATTTGGAAACACTAAATTATGATGAACAATTAAAAAAATTAGAAGAAGAAGCACCAATTAGTGGTAAAAAGAGATTTATAGAAATTTTTTCTGTTTTAAAAGAAAATAATGTTTTAAGTGGGATGAATCCGCAAAAATTTAGAAAAATTTTGGAAGAATTAGGGCCGACTTTTATTAAAATAGGCCAAATTCTTTCTAATAGACCAGATATGCTACCACAAGAGTATATTGATGAGTTAAGTAAGTTACGTAGTGATGTTAATCCGATGTCTTATGAAGAAGTAGTGGAAATAATTGAAGAGCAGTACCAAAAAAAGATTCATGAAGTTTTTTTATCTTTAGAACATAAGGCGATTGGGAGTGCTTCCATTGCGCAAGTTCACAAAGCTAAGCTGTTAAATGGAGATTTAGTTGTTGTAAAAGTTCAAAGAAAAAATATTAAAAATATTATGACTTCAGATATAAATGTTTTAAAGAAAGTATGTCATGTTTTGAAGTTACAACAATTTTTCAAGAATATTATTTCTTTAGATGATGCATTAGACGAATTGTTACATACGGCTTATGAAGAAATGAATTTCTTAAAAGAAGCTTCTTATATGGACGAGTTTAGGCAATTAAATAAAGATATTGCATATATAAAGATTCCTAAAGTTTATACGGAGTACAGTTGTGAAAAAGTATTGGTAATGGAATTTATTTCTGGAACATTAATTGCTGATCGTGAAAAGTTATTGGCTGATGGCTATGATCTTTTAGAAATAGGTAGTAAATTAGCTAATAATTATATTTATCAAGCAATTGATTGTGGTGTTTTTCATGCAGATCCTCATCCTGATAACATTTTTATTGAAGATGGACGTATTGTTTATTTAGATTTTGGAATGGTTGGACGAATCAATAGTCGAGATAAGCAATTATTAGAAAATTGTATTATTGCAATTTTAGAAGATGATATTTTAGAAGTAGAAAGAAATTTATTAATTTTAGGAGATGTTAAGGGAGAAGTTAATCATACTAAGTTACGTCATGAAATTGAAAATATTTTAAATAAAAACAAAGCAATGGCAATTCAAGAAATCAATATAACTTATTTTGCCAATGAAATGCTTAACATGCTGGGGAGTAATAATATTACTTTACCTAAAGATATTACAATGTTAGTTAGAGGTATTGTTGTTTTAGAAGGCACGCTTGAAACTGTTAGTCCTTCAATTAATTTAATGCAAGTTTTAAAAAACAGATGTGCTGGTTCAACATTTAAAGAAATGTTTAAAAAAGATAATTGGCGTAGTGGAGTTAAGGACACTATTGTTTCTTTAGATAGCTTGCGAAAAATTCCTAGTGATATTCATGCTTTTTTTAATGAAGCAACGCGTGGTGAAGTAAAATTTAATGTTGAAGTTACAGATTCAAATAAGCAAATTGATCGTTTAGAAAAAATGGTTCATCGTATTGTTGTATGTGCTTTAGATGTTGCTTTTATAGTAGGAGCTTCATTAATTGCTTCTAACGAGGTGATTACAAGTGAACAAGAATTTTTATATTATTTGTATATTATTTTAGGAACTATTTTTACAATATGGTTATTTATCAAAATGTATATTGACAAGTTAAATAGAAAAAAATAGTAATGGAGTGATGAAATGAAAAAAATTGGTTTAACTTTATTATTTTCATTGCTTTTAGTTCTTATTATAAGTGGTTCATTTTATACAATCTATTGTTATGGTATATATGATAATAAGGTTAATAATAGAATTGTTGAGGCATATAATACTTTTAAGTTTGATGAACTTTATGAATACTATAATGTTAGTGATAGTGAATATTTAAAAAAAGATTCTTTTAAAAGTA
>UWSL01000056.1 GCA_900552975.1 uncultured Mycoplasmatota bacterium
AAAATGTAGATGCTGTATGTGCAAATATAAAAGTTGTAGATGATTCTTTAAGATATTATTCTTTTGACAAAATATATACTTGGTATAGTGGATATAACGTTGAAAACAACGGCATTTATTCATACAGCGATTATAACATATGGCCATCCTGGGGTAGTACTAGATTTATGTTTAAAACATTAATCATTAAAGATAATGAAATTGAATATCCACCATATAGAAATTATGAAGACCCATTATTTTTTGCTAAATTAATGTGTGTAATAGACAAGTACTATGGTTTAAATGAAGCAATGTATTTATATAGACAAGTAGATAAGCAAAGAAATTTATCTTATGTAGGAATCAATGATACATTAAAATCTTTATCCCAAATTTTAGAATTGTACAAAGAAAATAGCCTTTATAATCATTATGCAAGCGAATATAATAATCTTCTTAATTTTATATGTGTGTCAAGCTGCATTTATCTATTTCATTACATCATTAACATCAGGTTTTAGTAATAATGTTGCTATATACACAATTGGTCATATTACGATGCCTATAATCAAAATAATCTTAGCGTTCTTAAGTTTAATAATATTTTGCTATATCTTTAAAATAAGATATTTAGATACTCCTAATTGTGAAGAAGTTCCTTTAGAAGATAAAGAAAATGAAAGCAAAGAAGAATCTTCTGAAAATACTCCTAATTCCAACTTGAAAGTTATTTATAAAAATAAATATAGCTTTGTTGATTTGCTTGCTAAAATATTTACTTTATTTTTAAAATTTATTGCTTTATGTATAATAATACCATTAATATTTACCATCCTTCTTCTATGTATTTTCTTTACAATTATTGTAATTGCTTTAATCAATAAAATCATTTCTTTTGGTTTATTAATTTCTGTTATAGCATCTATTATTATGGCAATTTGTATCCTTAAACTTTTGATTTATTTTGTTTTCAATAACAAAATAAATTTCAAAGTAAACTTTATTATTTTTGTTGCATCTTTATGTAGTCTTGGTGTCGGCCTTGGGATAACTAGCTATGAAACAACTAAGTATGAATACATTGATGAATTACCTAAAGAATTCAGTCAAACAAGTACTCAAGTAGAAACATTTAAATATGCTGATGGAATGTATTTTTCTTCAATGATTTATTATAATAATTATGACTTAAATAATCATAATGTTACTTATAAAATTGATGAGACATCAAGAGATGATATCAAAATTACTATAACCAAAAATGATGCCTATGATCTTAAAATTATTAATAATAACAACCATTTAAGTATTCACTACTATGAAAACGTTGATTTAAAAAAATACTTTAATAGTTTTATTAATAATTTAAAGGATAAAAAAATCTATAATTATTCTGATATTCCTAGTTATAGTATCGTAATAAGTGGTAGTGAAAGAAATCTTCAGGCCATGCAAAAGAAAGAAGAGGAAGAAAAACAAAATCAGCAGAACGAAGAAATATCCCGTCTTGAAACAACTTATGAAAATCAATTGAATAACTATGAGGAAAAGATAGATGATTTAAATAATCAAATAGATGAGTTAAATGACGAAAATCAAGGACTTAAAGATCAAATAAATGAATACAAAGATAAATTATCTTCTTTAAAAGAAACTCTTAATTAAGAAAATGATGTTTACAAATTGATGTGTAAACATCATTTTTTGTTGACATCTTTTTACTGTAAATGTTATATAATGTAATCATAGAGGAGGAGTGATTATATGAAACCTCAAAAAGAGCCAATTCATATGAATGCTAAAAAAGAAGATATTGCTGATGTAGTATTACTACCAGGTGATCCTCTAAGAGCTAAATACATTGCTGAAAACTTTTTACAAGATGCCAAAGAAGTAACTAATGTGCGTAACATGTTAGGATTTACGGGAACTTATAAAGGTAAAAAAGTAACTGTAATGGGCTCTGGTATGGGACTTCCTTCTGTAGGAATATATGCTTTTGAACTTTTCTATTACTATAATGTTCAAAAAATTATTCGTATCGGAACATGTGGGGTTATAAGCCCAAAAGTTAAAATTCCTGAAATAATTTTGGCTGATAATATTTATAGTGAGTCAAATTTTGCTTATTCTTATAACAGTTTTAAAGAACATATAGTTAAACCTAATTTAGAACTTACTAATAATATTACTCGTGTTGCTGAAGAGAAAAAAATGCATATTCATAAAGGAACAATAATGACTACTGAAGTTTTTGGTCCATATGCCGATGATGAGTGCTTACTAGCACGTGCTCCTAAAGACTTGAATATTTTAGGAGAAGAAATGGAAGCTTTTGCTTTAGTACATGTTGCAAATAGCTTTAATCGTCAAGCTGCTGTCATGGTAACTGCTGTTGATTCTAAATTTACTGATAAAATAGTTACGGTAGAAGAAAGACAGACATCGCTTAACGATATGATTAGTTTAGCGTTAGATTCGCTAATCTAAAAAAGAAAAAAGGGTTATGTGATACAGCATCAATGATGCCGTAATAAAAAGAGCTTAAAGCTCTTTTTGTCTTGTCAAAGACTATAATAGTAATCATCTTTTATGATATAATAAACATGGTGGTCACATTATGTATGCAGAAGTTTTAATAGAATATAATAACAAAGCAATTGATAAAACATTCACTTACAAAATTCCCATTTTTCTAAAAGATGATTTAAAAGTAGGGATGAAAGTTCAAGTTCCTTTTGGACAAAAAGTAATAAATGGTTTTGTTACCAAAATAACTAATGAATATAATGATTCCTATCAATTAAAAGAAATTGTCAATATCGTTGATAAATATCTAGTCTTAAATGAAGAAATGTTAAAACTTGGCACCTTTCTGCAACAAAAAACGCTTTGTACTAAAATAGCCGCATATCAAACAATGTTACCTAGTTCTTTAAAAGTAAAAACGCAAAATACTGAGTATGCAAAATACTTATATTATATTGAATTAAATAAACCAAAAGAAGAAATCTTAAATTACATTAGTACATATCCGCGTCGGAAAAAGCAAATAGAAATTTTAAATAGTCTTCTAGAACAAGGAAAAATACTAAAAAGCAATTATACTTCAACTCAATTAGCTAATTTAATCGA
Organism: uncultured Mycoplasmatota bacterium; assembly: GCA_900552975.1. GTDB lineage: Bacteria > Bacillota_I > Bacilli_A > RF39 > UBA660 > Coprovivens. The sequence goes on from UWSL01000056.1 coordinate 3,118, forward strand.
GGATGAATTAATTAAAGTTACCAAAGAACAAATTTATCGTTCAAGTACCAAAGAAGCTACTGAATTTGCGCCATCTTTAACTACTGATCAGCAAAATGCTATTAATCAAGTGATTTTAAATCAAGAAAAAACATACCTTCTACATGGCGTAACCGGTTCAGGTAAGACTGAAGTCTACATGCAATTAATTGCTAAAACTTTAAAAAATAACCAAACGGCTATCATGCTAGTACCAGAAATTTCGCTAACAACTCAAATAATTAATCGTTTTTATAATCGCTTTGGCTCATCAGTAGCTATCTTCCATAGTGCTTTAAGTGATGGTGAAAAATATGATGAATATCTAAAAATTTTAAGAGATGAAGTAAAAATTGTTATTGGTACCAGAAGTGCTATTTTTACACCTATCAAAAATTTAGGTCTTATTATAATAGATGAAGAACATAGCGAAACTTATAAGCAAGATACAACTCCTCGTTATCATGCTCTTGATATGGCTAAATTTCGCAGTCATTATAATAATATTCCTTTAATATTGGGAAGTGCAACTCCATCTTTCGAATCGATGGCTCGAGCAAAAAAAGGAGTTTATGAATATATTTCTATGCCTAATCGTGTTGGTACAGCATCACTTCCTTTGATATCAATTGTTGATATGTCATTAGAAATGAAAAAAAGAAATATGATTTTTTCTGATTTACTTCGCCAAAAAATAAGTGATCGATTAACCAAAAAAGAACAAGTTATTCTTCTTTTAAATCGTCGAGGCTACTCGACAACGATTAGTTGTAAAGCATGTGGTTTCACTTACAAATGTCCCGCTTGCGATATAACTTTAACTTACCATAAGTCGTCAAACAATCTACGTTGCCATTATTGTGGATATACTATTTTTAAAAGTGATGTCTGTCCTAATTGTCACGAAAAAGCTTTAACTGATTATGGACTTGGTACAGAAAAACTTGAACTAGAATTAAATAAAACATTTCCTGATGCCAAAGTCATTCGTATGGATGCAGACACAACATCTCATAAAGGAGCTCATCAAGATATTATTGAAAGATTTAAAAATCATGAATATGATATTCTGCTTGGAACACAAATGATTGCTAAGGGCTTAGATTTTCCTTTAGTAACATTGGTTGGAGTAATTAATGCTGATGCCACTTTAAACATTCCCGACTTTCGAAGTGGCGAAAGAACCTATTCTTTATTATCTCAAGTAGCTGGTCGAGCTGGTCGTAGCAATTTATTAGGAGAAGTTGTTTTACAAACCTTTAATCCAACCAATTTCACATTAAAATGTGTTCAAGAAAATAATTATGAAAAATTTTATAATTACGAAATGAATAATCGCCATAAATTAGATTATCCGCCATATTATTTTTTAACAAGTCTTAAAATAGCTTCTAGAGATTACGAATTGGCACGTCAAGAAATAACAAAAGTTCGTAACTTTTTAGATAAAAATTTAAGTGATAAAACAATTATTCTTGGCCCTACGACAGCTGCAATGTTTAAAATGAATAATATATATCGTTTTCAAATATTACTAAAATATAAAAAAGATCCTAACTTAACGAATTGTTTAAAAGAATTAGATGAAATGTATTCTCTAAATAATAAAGTTAATATTGAAATTGACAACGGACCATTACAATTATGACTTGTTAATTTTCTTATAGAATTATATAATTATAACAATAAGGAGAAGTGTGAATATGAATGAGAATGAAGAAATAAAAACAGTTCAAAAAGGAGGAGTAGGAAAAAATATTTTAATAGTGGGAATAATTTTTATTCTTGGTATATCAATAGGTGTAGCTGAAATTATGGTTTATAACAAGCTTGCTGATAAAAAAGAATCAAATAACATTAATGAAAGTAAAGATACTATAGAATCTCAAAAAGATAAAGGTAATGATAGTAGTAATTCTACTAATGTTATTAAAGAAGATCAAACATCCACCAAAGCCTACGATTATGCTAACTTAACTGGTGAATATACTGCATCTAGGACAGATTTATACTTATATGAAAATGGTTCATATTGGTATAATACAACGTCTGGAGGATCGCAAGGTCACGGCCATACTGGAAATTATACTATTAATAATAATCAAATAACTTTACATCAAACTATTATTTTTGGTAGTGATGTCTGTGCTTGGACTCAAGAAAGCGAAGAAACTCAGGAAGTAACTATAATTGATGAATCAACATTAGAATTGGTTGATGATAATAGCGAAACAATTAAAATTACTAAACAAAATAAAACTTTAAATAATAAAGAATTATTAGAAAAAATAAATAAATATGAAATCAATACAACAGAATATAGAAATAGAGATCATTGTTAATTCTATAAAATGCTTATTAATTTTCTATCATAAAAAAATTCTCATTAAATGAGGATTTTTTAATTATCTTTCTAAAAAACTTTGGCACATCGTATTAAACTTACTATCTTCATTAAAATCATCGTTAGTTATTAGTATTTTCTTTAAACAACAACCATTATCATCAGTATTATATTTACAATTTCTTACACAACATTCTATTTTTTGTCCGTTATTTTTATCCATTCTTCATCACCATTACTATTATTGACTAAAATAAATAAAATATACCATTAACATTAAAAAAAATCTTGCATATAATGAGTTAGGTGAATAAAATGAATTTTGATGATAAATTTTTCTCTCGTGTTGAGAAAAAAACAAAGGTTGATAAAGATACCATTATATCGTTAGCTACTAAACTTCAAGCAGGCAATTTGAAAGATGAAAAAACTTTACGTGAAGTGATTGCTACTTTATCAGGAATGACTGGTAAAAAAGTTACTAAGGAAAAAGAAGACAAAATAATTGAAACAATCTTAAAAGATAAAGTTCCAAAAAGTGTCGATAAAATGTTTTAATTGTTATATACTATTGCTGGTGATTACATGAAAGATATAGAAATAGCACAAGCTACTAAAATTGAAAATATCGAAAAAGTAGCGGCTAAATTAGACATGCAAGATTATTTGTTAAAATATGGCGCTGATAAAGGCAAAATAGATTTTACAAAAATAAAATCATTATCACAAGGACATCTAATTTTGGTAACAGCAACATCACCAACACCTTATGGTGAAGGAAAAACAACTATTTCCATTGGTTTACTCGATGCTTTATCAAAATTAGGTTATAAAGCTACAGCCTCTTTAAGGGAGCCTTCAATGGGTCCTGTCTTTGGCATGAAAGGTGGTGCCACAGGGGGAGGTTATTCTCAAGTTATTCCTATGGAAGAAATAAACTTGCATTTTACTGGAGATTTTCATGCTATTACAGCGGCTAACAATCTTTTGTGTGCTGCCATCGATAATCATATCCATCAAGGAAATGAATTAAATATTGATGAAAATCGTATCATGTTTAACCGTTGCTTGGATGTTAACGATCGTGCCTTAAAAGATATAACCATAAATAGTAACTTACCTCATCATGAACATTTTGATATCACAGCCGCCAGTGAAATTATGGCAATATTATGCCTTTCCAAAAATTATGAGGACTTAGAAAATCGTCTTTCTAATATTTTGATTGCTTATTCTAAAGAAGGCCAACCACTTTTTGCTAAAAATTTAAAAATAACAGGCGCCTTAGTTGTTTTACTAAAAGATGCTCTTAAACCAAATTTAGTTCAAACTTTAGAACATAACCCAGTTTTATTACATGGTGGTCCATTTGCTAATATAGCCCATGGTTGTTCAAGTATAATTGCTACCGAAACAGCTTTAAAATCAAGTGATTATTGCATTACCGAAGCTGGTTTTGGCAGTGATTTAGGTGGCTTGAAATTTTATGATATAAAAAGTCGTCTCCTAAAGAAACGTCCTGACGCCGTCGTTTTAGTAACAACAATTAAAGCTTTAAAATATAATGGTCAAGGCAACTTAGAATTAGGTCTTGCTAATTTACAAGCTCATCTTGATATTTTAAGTAAATTTACTAAAAACATTATAGTTTGTTTAAATAAATTTACTAGTGATACCGAATCAGAAATAACTTTGATAAAAGAATATGTATCAAAAAATAATCTTTCATTTTGTCTTTCAACATCATATACAGATGGTAGTAGGGGAGCTTTAGCTTTAGCAAAGCAAGTGATTAAATTAACTGATAATACACCATATAAAGAACTATATGATGTAAAAAAATCTCTTCAAGATAAAATAGCTTTTATTATTAAAGATATTTATCAAGCCAGTAATATTAACTATACTCCTAAAGTTCTTGCTAAAATTACTGAATTAGAAAAAAATAAACTTGACCAAAAACCTATCTGTATTGCTAAAACACAATATTCTATATCAGATAATAAAAATCTCTTAGGTTATCCTAAAAATTATACCGTAACCATAAGAGACCTAAAATTATACAATGGAGCAGGGTATATAACTGTTTACTTAGGCAATATTATTACCATGCCAGGTCTTCCTAAAAAGCCTAATTATGAAGAAATATCTTTTGAAAATAATCAAATAAAAGGTTTATTCTAACTTTTTATTGCATAATAAAAAGTCCAATTTTATGGACTTTTTTAAAATTTTATTTACTTTTTATTACTAATCATTTCACTAATTGTTGTTGTAATAGAAGCAACATCTTGTAAATTAGATGGAATAATTATTTTTGTTGCTTGACCATCAGCCATTTTAGCAGCTGTTTCAAGACCTTTAAGAGCTATAACACTTTGATCAGCATTAGCTTCTTTTAATAATTTAATACCTTCAGCCTCAGCTTGTTTAACTTTAATAATTGCCTCAGCTTTACCTTCAGCTTGTTTTATTGCTGTTTCTTTTTCTGCTTCAGCTCTCAAGATAGCACTTTCTTTTTCACCTTCAGCAATTAAAATACTAGATTTCTTTTCACCTTCAGCTTGTAATATTTTTTCACGTCTTTCACGTTCTGCACGCATTTGTTTTTCCATTGCTTCTTGAATATCACGTGGTGGAATAATATTTTTAACTTCTACACGATTAATTTTAATTCCCCAAGGATCAGTAGCTTCATCTAAGATTGCTCTCATTTTAGAATTAATAATATCACGAGATGTTAAAGTTTGATCAAGTTCTAATTCACCAATAAGATTACGTAACGTTGTTGCTGTTAAATTTTCAATGGCTGTAATTGGGTTTTCAACTCCATAAGTATATAATTTAGGGTCTGTTATTTGATAATAAACAACAGTATCAATTTGCATTGTAACATTATCTTTTGTAATAACTGGTTGTGGTTTAAAATCTTTAACAATTTCTTTTAAAGATATTTTACCAGAAATGCGGTCAATGAATGGTAACATAAAATGTAATCCATTATTCCAAGTTTCTAAGTAAGATCCAACACGTTCAATAACATAAGCCTCTGCTTGTGGTACTACTTTTATACATAGTACAATAAATATAATAGCAATAATTAATAATACAATAAAAAAATCCATTATTTTTCCTCCTCAACGAGTAATTTTACTCCTTCAATTTTTAATATTTTTACTTTTTTACCCTTTGCAATTTTTTCTTTAGCTATCGCTGTCCATTTTTTGCCATCAACTTTTACTTCTCCAGGTTGATCAATGTCAATCTCTTCTGTTACTAACCCTGTCATATCTAAGATTCTATCCGCATTTGTTTTTTGCTTTGTTTTATTTAAGTATTTTAATAATGGCTTTCTCGTAAATATTAAAAGAATAATACCTAATATAACAAAATTTACAATTTGAATATATAATGAAAAACCAAACAATGCTAATAGCAAAGATATCAAAGCCGATACAATAAACCAAACTGATACTAAACTAATTGTACCTAATTCGATGATTGAAAGAACAATTGCTACAATTAACCAACTATAAATCATCATTTCCTCCTTTCTCTAATTATACCTTTATTTTTTTAAATATACTATAATAATTACTTGTTTTTATAAAAAAACTCCATAAAAATGAAGTTTTATCTTGCTTGAATTTTTACTAATTTTGCTTGAACAACTAATCTTATTCCATTATCATTATAACAAGTTGATAATGTTAAAATTTTATCATCTTTATTTAAATTAATTCCAAAATCATAAATACTACGACTTTTCATTTCTTTCAAAAATTTTGTAAACGCTTCATCATCAGCAAAATCAGTTGTTATATAATATGATTCAGCTTCAACTTTATAAATAGCAAATATTTGCCACATTGTATTATATTTAATAGTTGATAATTGTATTATTTGGTTATCTGTATTCTTATACCACTCACTATTTAAAGTATTAGTTAAAGATCCAAACATGACTTTGTCTTTGCGCCCATGTCCATATATAACCATGTTACTATTAAAATCAGCAAAATTATCTCTGAAATCAGCATATACCCAACCAGCTCCGTTGGAAGTTTTATCAAAAGCATGTGATAAGTAATATTCATTATTAGTTGTTTGAACAACTGGATAATTTATATTAGTATTTTTAACGATTAACCAACCAACTGTATC
>UWSL01000057.1 GCA_900552975.1 uncultured Mycoplasmatota bacterium
TATTTTTAATTAATTATTTTGCCGTTAGCACAGGATATCATAAATCCCAAATAAATAAAAAGACTGTCTTAACTGAAGAAAAAATTAAAGAATTTGAAGAAGATGTTAAAAACGGTGAATATGTCGATATTAATGACTATGTTGTTGAAGATTATACAGATACATCTAATTTTATTTCCAAAGCAACTTCCAAATGTACTAATTTTATTAGTGATATGTTAACTAATAATGCTGTTAAATTATTTAAAATAATCGGTAAATTATTTACTTAAAATAGCCAATGTAAATGCTTGCTTCTTTCTTTATTTAAATGATATAATTTTTATAATAAGAAAAGGAGTACAACTATGCAATTAAAAGAGTTGAAATGTCCCAATTGTGGCGCTAAATTAAAAGTTAGTCCAAATGAAAAAGAAAATGGTCAAATAACCTGTCCTTATTGTCAAACTAATTTTGTTATTGAAGATGAATATAATGCTGGATATCAATATACTAAAGGAGCCTTAAAAGCTTCTGAAGAACAATTTGATGCAATCTATAAAAAAATTAGGTATAATCCAGTTTCTAAAATAATAACCATAATTTTTATTTGCCTTTTTTGCTTTATTTTCATTATCAGTATTAGTACGATTGTTTCTATTAATAAAAATATGCAACCTAATAAAATTATTGATCAAGATGATGATAATCAACTACCAGCTAATCGTGTTGCGGCCGAAGATTTTAATTTTACCTTTAAAGGATATAATGGAACTAAAAATAAATTTTTTATTGAAGGTTATTTAGATACTATTGTAACTAATAATAAAACGAATCAAGATCATCAAATAAGCGTTAAATTTAACAATCAAGAAACAACTAATCCAGACGAAATAGTAAGCATTAAACAAAGTCTTCTAGATAATAAAGAATATGAATTATCAATGGATTATGATACGCAAGGATATTTCAATAAATTAACGATAACAGAGTAATATTTTATTAATCTATATTCAATCCTTCCAATCCAAAGTTGACAATTATCAAAAAAACATGTTATAATCTTCCCTTAATCAAAAATTAAGGAGGAAAAGTCATGAAACAAGAAACACGTAACTATACATTAGCAATTAGAAGAGCTCATAACGACTATCTTCCACTTGATTTACGTTTACTAAAACTGCCTAATGTCAGTTCATTACAAGCTATCGATTTTTTCACCAAAACGCTTACTAGAGAAGAATTAATAATTGATATCATTAAAAATAATATCGCCGATAGTCAAGAATACTTTGAAGATTTCACTATTATTTTTAAAGAAAAAGGTCGTATTAGAGAATTACCTGAAGGCGTTTGTTTCATTGATGATGCCCCATATGTTGAACCTCAAACAATCATTGACTTTTTATATGAAAACTATCATGATAAAATCTTAATTAACAAAATATATAATTACTTAAATAGCAAAACATCACCCGAAGAAGCCTCAGAAATTAAATTTATTTTAAACAATCTAGATAAATTTGCTTCACGAGGTGATAAAGCAGTCCTCCTTATTTTAGAAAAATTAAAAAATGCCGATTATGAAGTCGTTCGTCTAATTGGAATGTATATTAAAAAAGTATTATTGCCTTTTCTTGAAAAAAAAGATAATATAAAGTTACATAAAAGCACTGCTGATTATTCAGCTGCTTAATGTAAGGGGGATAATATGTCAATTAAAGAAAATAGAGAAAAATATATTAGTAGAATCTTAAGATGGCACCCAGATTATTTAGTTGAAAAATTTGAATTAATGTCTGATAATCAATTATATGCCGTTTATAAAGACCTTCAAAGGAAAAGAGAAGAGTTAGAAAAAGAAGTATATGCTTTAATTGAAACACAATCTTTATCAGAAAAATTACCACTTTCTGTTGTACATACTTCTTCGTCCAATCAACTAAAGGCAATCTTAAACAACAGCCGTGTTTATATACCAAATAAAATGGAATTTAAGATGCCTGAAGAGTTAGATGACGTAGAATTTTTATCACCGGAAGAACTTTATCAAATACTAGGTGAAGATCCAAGTGATTATGCACCTCAATCTCTATTAGAAAAAGGCTATTTTGTTGAACCTGGGGCGTCTTTAAATCATCGCTTTTATGAAGAAAAAAAACAAAAAGAAGACGATTTAAAAAAAGAAATAATTCATCTATTGGCTCATTCAGCTAAAATAACCGGTTTTGATAATAGTAAAGAAAACTTAAAAAGACTTCGTAACTGCTCCTTAGAACAATTAAAATATCTTTATGAAGAGTATCAAGAAACATTAAAATCATTACCAACTCTTGAAGAACTTAGCTTAAAATTAGCAAACAAGCACCAAATGTAGTGCTTGTTTTGTGTTATAATAGAAAAAAGAAGGTATAACATGGATCAAACAATCAACTTATTTATTACATATCTAGCTCAAGAAAGACGTTATTCGCCTAAAACTATAATGGCTTATCAAGAAGATTTAAAAATATATAATGAATTCTTAATTGCCAAAAAAATTAATTATCAAAAAATAACTAACGATGAAATAAGAACTTTTTTAAAATACTTAAATGATAAAAAGTACTCTAAAAATAGTATATCTCGCTTATTAAGTGCTTTAAGACATTACTATAATTACTTAATTACTAAAAAAATTGTTACTAAAAATCCTTTTAAAATAATTCGTAATCCTAAAAAAGATAAAAGAATGCCCAATTTTTTACAATATGACGAATTAGAAAAAATAATAAATTCTATTGAACTAACTGATGAATTTAATATCCGTAATCGTCTTATTATTGAATTGCTTTACGCAACTGGACTTCGAGTATCAGAATTATCCAACTTAAAAACATCTGCTATTAATTTTAAAGCTAAAGAAATTAGAGTAGTAGGTAAGGGAAGTAAAGAAAGAATTGTTTTCTTTGGTGATTATGCTAATGAAATTCTTTTATTATACTTAAAGGAAGCACGTCCTAAACTAGCTAAACAAGCAAATGAATACCTATTATTAAATAAAAATGGTACTAAACTAAGTTCACGTGGAATAGAACTAGTTATCGAAAAAATAATCAAGGAATTATCAATTAAACATCATATTTCTCCTCATACCCTTCGTCATACTTTTGCAACCGACTTATTAAATAATGGTGCTGATTTAAAAAGTGTTCAAGAACTACTTGGTCACTCCTCGCTAAGTACTACTCAAATCTATACTCATTTAACAAATGAAAGATTAAGATCAGTTTATTTAAAAGCTTTTCCTCGTAAAACCGAAACTAAGAAAGGAAATAATCTATGAGTAATTTAATAACCACAATTACCAATATCGAGCTACCTAGTAATCATTATCTTAATTCAGAGAACATCTATCGTTACTTAGTTCAAGAACTAACTAAAGACTTAAATCCCCAAGATAAAGAAAACTATCTTGAATTTTTAGATGCTTTCTTTGAAGTATGGAATCTTTTTTATGATACTATTTGTCATCAAGAATATCATAATTACAAACATAACAGATTTGACGATAAAGGTTATGATTTTAGTATCGGCTTTGATGAATTCATTACAGAATATGGCCTTGCTGATTACCAAAATTTTATTACTATAAATCGTATCGTACGTATTTTACGAAACAAATACTCCCTTGAAGAAACTCAAATAATTATTAGAAATCATCTTCGTCTTTTTGCTACTAATGAAAAAATTACTTTTTCCTATGAAGAATACCAAAAAAATGATATCTATCATTTTAAAGGAAGAATAAATTTATACTATCAAAATTTTATCAAACAATTTGATGAAGAAAGAAGGGATGGTTTACGTCGCAGTTACATGTTAGATATCGATGAAATCAAATCATATCTTCAAAATCATTTCCGTGAATTCAATCCTTATTTTGCTCCTTGCGAAAAACAAAAAAAGCTATAAAGATATCTTTGTCAAAAAAATGTCAAAAAATTAAAATAAACAACGACTTACTTTAATCTATGCTAAAATAAATATGTGACATAGTATGGTAAGGAGGAAAATAATGGCACATAAATATGTTTATTTATTTACAGAAGGTAATGCTGATATGCGAAATCTTCTAGGTGGAAAAGGAGCTAACTTAGCTGAAATGACTAATATTGGTCTACCAGTTCCACAAGGCTTTACAATCACAACCGAGGCATGTACACAATATTATGAAGATGGCCGTGAAATTAACGAATCTATTCAAGAGGAAATTAATGAAAACATCAAAAAAATGGAAGAAATAACTGGTAAAAAATTTGGTGATAAAGAAAATCCTTTATTAGTATCAGTAAGATCTGGAGCTCGTGCTTCAATGCCAGGTATGATGGACACAATTTTGAACTTAGGTTTGAATGAAGAAGTTGTTAACATTCTAGCTGAAAAATCTAACAATGAAAGATGGGCTTGGGATTGTTATCGTCGTTTCATTCAAATGTATTCTGACGTCGTAATGGAAGTAGGTAAAAAATACTTCGAAGAATTAATCGATGAAATGAAAGAAAAAAAAGGTGTTAAACAAGATGTTGAACTAGATGCTAATGATTTAAAAGAATTAGCAATGCAATTCAAAGCGGAATATAAAGAAAAAATAGGTGAGGACTTCCCAGACGATCCAAAAGAACAATTAATGGGCGCTATCAAAGCTGTTTTCCGTTCTTGGGATAATCCACGTGCAAACGTTTATCGCCGTGATAATGATATTCCATATTCTTGGGGAACTGCCGTTAATGTTCAATCAATGGCTTTCGGTAATATGGGTGATGATTGTGGTACTGGTGTTGCCTTTACTCGTGATCCAGCTACTGGTGAAAAAGGTTTATTTGGTGAATTCTTAACTAATGCTCAAGGAGAAGACGTTGTTGCTGGTGTTCGTACCCCAATGCACATTGCTGAAATGGAACAAAAATTCCCAGAGGCTTTCCAAGAGTTTAAAAAAGTTTGTAAAACTTTAGAAGACCATTATCGTGACATGCAAGATATGGAATTTACTGTAGAACATGGTAAATTATATATGCTTCAAACAAGAAATGGTAAACGTACTGCTCAAGCGGCATTAAAAATTGCTTGTGATTTAGTTGATGAAGGAATGCGTACTGAAAAGGAAGCAGTCTTAATGATTGATCCACGTAACTTAGACACCTTATTACATCCACAATTTGATACTAAGGCTTTAAAAGAAGCTAAACCAATTGGTAAAGGCTTAGGTGCATCTCCAGGAGCTGCTTGTGGTAAAATCGTCTTTACAGCTGAAGAAGCTGAAAAACAAGGAATTGGTGGCGCTGGCGAAAAAGTTATCTTAGTTCGCTTAGAAACATCACCAGAAGACATAAGTGGTATGAAAGCTGCCCAAGGAATTCTTACAGTTCGTGGTGGAATGACATCCCACGCTGCTGTTGTTGCACGTGGTATGGGAACTTGTTGTGTTTCTGGTTGTGGCGACATCTACATGAACGAAGCTAAAAAAGAGTTTACTTTAGCTGGACAAACATATCATGAAGGAGACATTATTTCTATTGATGGCTCAACTGGTAACATTTATGGTGGAGCTATTCCAACAGTTGATGCTAAAATAGCTGGTGAATTTGGTCGCGTTATGGAATGGGCTGACAAATATCGTAAACTAGGTGTTAGAACAAATGCTGATAACCCTCGCGATACTAAAAAAGCTATTGAATTAGGAGCTGAAGGCATTGGCTTATGTCGTACAGAGCACATGTTCTTCGAAGAAGAAAGAATTCCAGCTATTAGAAAAATGATTCTTTCTGAAACTGTTGAAGCTCGTGAAAAAGCCTTAGCTGAATTAATACCATTCCAAAAGAGTGATTTTAAAGCAATGTACAAAGAACTTAAGGGATTACCAATGACCGTTCGTTATTTAGATCCTCCATTACATGAATTCCTACCAAAAGAAGAAGCTGATATTGAAGCATTAGCTGCTGAAATGAATGTAACAGTTGACCACTTAAAAGCTAAATGTGCTGAATTACACGAATTCAACCCAATGATGGGTCACCGTGGTTGCCGTCTTGCTGTTACATATCCTGAAATAGCAAGAATGCAAACAAGAGCACTAATGGAAGCTGCTATTGAAGTAAAAGAAGAAGAAGGCTATGATATTCTTCCTGAAATAATGATTCCTTTAATTGGTGAAGTTAAAGAACTAAAATACGTTAAAGATATCGTTGTTGAAACAGCTGAATTAGTTAAAAAAGAAAAAAATTCTGACATGGAATACCATATTGGAACAATGATTGAAATACCTCGTGCAGCCATAACTGCCGATGAAATTGCTCAAGAAGCTGAATTCTTCTCATTTGGAACAAATGATTTAACTCAATTAACATTTGGTTTCTCAAGAGATGATGCTGGTAAATTCTTAGGTGCATACTATGATAAGAAAATCTATGAACAAGATCCATTTGCAAGAATTGATCAAAAAGGTGTTGGTGAATTAGTTAAAATCGCCGTTGAAAAAGGTAAACAAACTAGGCCAAATATCAAACTTGGTATCTGTGGTGAACATGGTGGCGATCCATCAAGTGTTGAATTCTGCCATAATATAGGATTAACATATGTTTCATGTTCTCCATTTAGAGTTCCAATTGCTCGTTTATCTGCTGCTCAAGCTGCAATCAAAGCGAGAAAAAATTAGAACGCAAAAGCGTGAATGTAAGACTAGATGACTAATCTAGTCTTTTTTATAGTATAATTTATATAGGTGATAATTATGTCAAAATTATCTAATGTACTTATGATGCTTCAGTTGCTTCAAAATAAAAGAAAGTATAGTATAAAGGAATTATCTGAAAAACTAGAAGTATCGCCTAGAATGATTAGACAATATAAAGATGAATTAGAATATGCAGGTATATATATTGAAACTATATATGGCCCATATGGTGGATATGTTTTAAATCAAGATGTTAAAATACCTGAAAAGTTTATTAAACCTAAAAATATTAAGTTAGATAATAGAGAATACTATAATCTACTAAGTAAATGTATTAATAATCATAATAAGTGTTATATAGAGTATTATTCAAAAGAACATGACAAAATGACTAAGAGAGTAATTAGACCATATAACTTAATGATATTAGATAATGAGTGGGGAGTAGCGGCATATTGTGAAAATAAGCAGGAGATAAGACATTTTTATCTAAATAGAATTACCTTAATAAAAGAATTAGAAGAAAAATTTTAATATGACATAAATAGTTCCTAATCTAGTTATATATTTATTTTAGAAAGAAGGTAAATGTATGATTAAGTTAGAGCAGTATCGTGATACTTGGATGTCACAAAAATTTGATGAGGTAATTGGGTTTTATCCTAGGGAATTTTATCCTTTAGATAATTTTTCATCATTTAAAGTAGAATATAATGGATATTTATATTCATCTGCAGAGGAAGCTTTCCAAGCAAATTTATTTATTGATGAATATCCAGAAATAGCAGAAGAAATTAAATACAGTCATTCTGCTCATGAAGCTCAAAAAATAAGATTTAAATATGAAGATAAAATAAAATTAAGTTCTAATGAAATATTAGAATTAATGGAAAGAATATTAAGATGTAAAATAGAACAAAATCCATATGTTTTAAAAAAATTATTAGAAACTAAAGATTATATTATAGTTGAAGACTCTTCTAAAGATAATTATTGGGGATGGGGAATAAATAGGAATGGTGAAAATCATCTTGGTAAAATATGGATGAAATTAAGAGAAGAATATAAAAATAAGTCATTTTAGTCAAAAATAGAATGACATATCGCTCAGTTTAGTTTTCCGATAGTGTCTGGTTCACAAGCTGCAATCAAAGCTGAAAACGAAGCATAAAAAAACATACAAAATTTAGACTAAGATAAAGTATTTTACTGACATCTTAGTCTTTTTTATTATAAAAAATACAGTTATATTAATAATTTTTTCCCTGAAAGAAATATAAAAGAGCTTTCTTATAACTTAAATTTTAAGAAAAGTATTACATCCCATTAAAATAAAAATATCTAAGTAAGTCAAAGTGAATTTTTTTCAATGCCAATAAAAAAATGATATAATTTAATAGAGGTGTATAGCATGTATAATAAGTTTTGTTTTTATTTTTTATTATTTATAATCTATTCCTTTGTTGGCTGGAGTATCGAAGTAATTGGCAAACTAATAGAAAAACATAAATTTATAAATAGAGGTTTTTTAGTAGGACCTATATGTCCTATATATGGTTGGGGATGTATTACTATGATATTATTCTTAACAAAATATAAATCAGATCCAATAATATTATTCTGTATGGCTATATTAATATGTTCTGTTCTTGAATATTTTACTAGTTATTTCATGGAAAAGCTCTTTCATGCTAGATGGTGGGATTATACAAGAAGAAAATTTAATATCAATGGAAGAATATGCGCTGAAACTATGATTCCATTTGGTTTACTAGGATCTTTAGTTATCTACCTAATTAATCCAATATTTAGTAATATTATTTTAAAATTTACACCACTTACTATTAATATAATAGCGACAATTATCTTAGTAATATATCTAATCGATAACATTGTCTCTTTATCAATTATGTTTGGTTTTAAAGATACCTTAAAAACAATTGAAAAAGATGGCACTGAAGAAATAACTAAACGTGTCAGAGAAGTTCTACATAAAAGAAATTTCTTATACAAACGACTTGTTGATGCTTTCCCAACTTTATTAATAAACAAAGAAAGACTTTTACTATTACAGGAACAAATTAAAAATGATCTTAGTAAATTATCTATCAAAAAATAATCAAATCTCTCAAAAGGATATGATATTTTAAGCTAAAATAGGAATATTTTAGCTTTTATACATATTTACTTAAATTTTATTTTTATTAAAAAGGATGTGCCAAAATGAATTATTTATTAAAAGAAATTACAAAAGAAGATTTGTCTGACTATATGTACGTTAGTACTAAAGCATGGAATGAAACATATCCAGGAATAGTCCCAGATGAATTTTTAAAAAAAATTTTAGCTGAACGAGATCAAAAGGTTGCTTGATTAAAAAATAATTTTGATCAAACTAAATTAGAAGAACCTGATTATAAAAGATTCCTTTTATATGTTAATAATGAGCCTTCAGGAATATGTGTGGTATGTAAATCACGCGATGAGAAACATCCTACATCAGGCGAAATATGTACTCTTTATTTATTAGATAAAGTAAAAAAACAAGGCTATGGTCAATTATTATTTACCAAAGCCAAAGAAGAATTAAAAAAGCAAGGATTTCATAACATGGTAATATATTGTTTAAAAGATAATCCTACAACTGATTTTTACGTTCATATGGGTGGAAAATTATCAGGTACAATTGAAAAAAATATTGGTGGAAAAAATTTAACCGAAAACATTTAATACTTTGATAATATTTAAAAACACCTTGATATATTGGTTGAAATAATCAAAAATGTATCTAAAATTTTTATGCTATTCTGTATTAGATTACGAATATTGAATAAGAGCTTTAAAAAAATAATAAATTAGAAATGGAAATTGATTATGAGAAAGAAGAAAAATTTAATAATATTAATTACAATT
>UWSL01000058.1 GCA_900552975.1 uncultured Mycoplasmatota bacterium
AATTTGCTGAAGCAAATCATATCCTTTTACCTGATTGTGCCTTCCATTGAAACTAATAACATAGATGCTTCAGGTATTAATCTAGTAAGAGATATTGCTAATTTTTCTCCTTTACCAGGTTATGTTATTTTGTTTTTAACTTTCTTAAAGTTTCTAGGTTTTAATTTAAAAACATTTAGTTTTGATAACAATCTAGATTTACATGTTACAGAAGATGATGAAGCAGAATTTGAAATTAAAGTAGGACCGGATTCGGCTGTTATCAAAAAAAATATAGTACACAATTTAAGAGAAATAAAGTATTATATCTTAGAAAACAGATTTGTCTTTACTTGTATTGGAATTGTTTTACTAATAATGATATCATCATCACTTTACATGCATTTTGGAGTGTATAATAAAAAATATAGTATTAATCAAGCTTTTGCTTTAGACACTTTCACTTTATCACTAAAAAATAGTTACCTATCTAATGTTGATTATAGTGGTAAAAAAATAACAGATGATACATATTTCTTGGCTATAGAAATTGGTATTTTAAATAAAAGTTTAGAAACTGCTAGTATTGATAAGAGTAATTTCCGAATATATGTTGGAAATGATATAATATATCCAAGTTACGATCGTAGTTCTAGATTTATTGATATTGGTAAAAGTTACGAAGGACGTGGAATTCAAAGTGAAACGTCTAATAATTACGTATTAGTGTATGAATTAAATAAAGAACAAATAAAAAAAAGTTATGAAATGCGTATATTAAGTAGTTTAACTTATGATGCTGGAAATTTAGTTCCCAAATATAAAATAATTACCATTAAACCACAAAATATCGTTGAAAAAAACTTACTTGGCGAAAGTGAAATAGGTAAAAAAATAACTTTAGAAAAAACTTTATTGAAGAATACACAATATAAATTAAGCACTATTGATTTTGTAAATAGTTATACTTATAAATACAAATATTGTTATAGTAAGGATGATTGTATAGACACAACTAATACAATTTCACCAAGTCCAGGGAATGTATTAGCTGTTATAGAAGATGAAATAACATATGATGAAGATTCTTCATACTATAAAAATAGTCATCGTAATTTTTATGAAGATTTTACAAAAATAAAATATAGTTATACTAATGGAAATGAAACTAAGGAACTAACATCATCACTTAAAGATGTTACTCCATCAAGTTTAAAAGGGAAAAAGATTTTAGAAGTAAGTTCATTAATAAAAAATAGTAAAAATCGTTCACTAATTATAACAATCAGAAATCAAGAAATTATCATAAAAATAGATTAATTAAAAAGTGATTTTAATCGCTTTTTTTTATGTAACTTTGTTTAACAGCGAAATAAAAACTTTGTGTAAACAAAAAATTTTTTAAAAACCTAAAAAATAAATATAATATGATTATGATATAATCTAGTTATATAAAAAAGATTATTTTAAATAATAGCAGTTTTCATACTTGAAAAATATATTATGTTTTTTCTAGAAAATAATAAAGTGGAGGCAAAATGAAAAATTTAGTAGTTGAAGAATATTTAAAAAAATATCCATATTTAAAAAGCATGACCAAGAATATTTTATTTACAACAGAAGAAGAAGTAGAAAAACTAAATACTAGTGCCAAAATAAATATTAATTCAGAAGAAGTATCTATTGAATTTTTAAAGAAAATCTTAAATAACGATTTTTATTTTGAATATGCTTTAAAGTACTTTAAGAATGAAATTGACAAATTTGAAGTATCTTATGTTATCTATGGTGACATAGGTCATGGGATATCGTATAAGAAAAATGTCATTATTCGAGCTATGGAACAGCTTATTTTATCAAATAAAATCAAATTGGAAGATTCTGAACTTAAGAAATATGAAATGCTAAAAAAAGAAGTGACTTATGCTAAGTTTTTAGAAGAATACAAATGGCAAACATATAATATTGAAATTGATCATATTAATTATTCTATACCTGTTGACCAGCTAATTTCTCTAATGCAAATGCCAGATAGTCAATTTGAAAATTTATGTTCGAATAATGATTTTAAAACTATAAATTCTATACCAAAAGAACATTTTGTTTATGCGGCTTGTAAATTCTTTGAAGAAAACAAAATTTTAACAGATTATTTAATACCAGAAAATATACTTAACCACTATAAAGACATTAACTCTCTTCAAAAAATTGATTTAGAAGCAATAAATAAATTACTAGTAACAAAAGATACAAAATATAAATTAATTCAAGTAGCTCCCGAATTAGAACAAGCTATCATTTCTGAAATGCCATCAGATTTTACAGACTTAGAAAAAGCAATTTACATTTATATTAAAATGTGCAAATTATTAACATATGATGATGAATATTATGCTGTAAACCAAAGAGGATTGGCAGCAGAAAAACATAAAGATACAGATTACATTTCATTAATTAATTTAACTAACAATAAAGTAGTATGTTTTGAATTTAATATAATATACTCAAAATTACTAAGCAATTTAGGAATCAATTTTGTTAGTAATTATAGAAATGTGATAGGTGAAGCTTATGGCGATAGTCATGCTAATTTAGAATTTCGTTCTGGAAAATTTTTGATTTTTGCAGATTCTGTAATTTCTATTATTAAAGGTGATCTTACCAAAGCTAAGCTTAATCAGGAGTTAGAAGGAATAAAATGCCTTAATATAAATAAAAATACTCAACAAGAATTTAATAACATTTTAACTAAAGTTTATCAATTAATTATTCAACAAGAACAAAACAAAGTAAGCAGTAAAGAGAAAAAAAGTAATCAAGAATTAGAAGAGTTATTAGTAGAATATTCAAAAACGACTTCCAATGTTAAACCAATAAGTTTAAAAGAAAGAATTTCAATTATGATTGAAAAGGTTAATTCAACAGGAATGGTTGGGATTGACTCCTTATCATATATATTAGAACTAAAAAATATTTTATTTAATGAAAAACAAAGAATTAACAATATTAAAATAACAATAATAAGAAATAATAATCCGTTAGAAAAAGAAAAAGTTGCTACAGCTAGTGCAATAATTGCCTTAAACAACCAAAATTTCAAGGATTTTCCAAACCAAAATATTTATTACTATTTTAATTCCAATCAAGCATTTGTTCCAATTTCTAGAGAGGAATTACAAAATAATTTTAATGAAGGAATTTTTGAATACATTGAAAATGATAGCCCAAAAATACCAGGAATAATCGAAAAAGGAGTTTTAAAAATATGATAGAAAAATTAAAAAAACTTAGTAAAAAACATATTGAATTAAATAAAAATAATCCTAAAGAATTAAAAAAATATAAATTAATTGCCAAAATTTTAAATAAAAAAGATTGCTTTTTAAACATGAATATAGAATATGCTTATGCTATACTGCGAGATTTACAAGTTTCTGAAAAAGATTTAAAAAATGTCTACACCCAATTAATTAACTATCATCCAAATGAAAATAACTAGTTTACCGAAGAAACATAAAAAAGATTAGTTATTAGAAGTGAAATGGTAACATAATCAAGTTACAAAGTGATACTGAAAAAAGTGTTTTTTCCTAAAAAATTGTTAACAAAAGAAATGCTATCCATTTGTCTAATAAGACAATTCTTGGACCAAAATATATAAGATATAAAAGTATCTGACAATAAATTACGATTATATTAAACTAATGGCAAGGTAAAAAATTAAGTTCACATAAATATGTTATAATTACATAAAGTAAAGGTAAGAGATAAATATGAATATTAATTATGAAAAAATGCAACAGTCTATTAACGAATATGGACAATATATTTTAAACTGTATTAAAAATCAATATGGCTTTTCAATGACTCCAGATCAATTAAAAAATCTTGATGATTTATTGGATACAGAATTTATTGTAATTGAAAAACCAACAAAAGAAGATGTTGAATTTTTTAGTAAGCAAGCCGGAATAACTAACCCTAAATATTATAGTTCCGAATATATTCCGTCTGCTCATGGTGGAAGGACAAAAGAAGACAATAAAATTCATATTTATCCTTATACAAAGTCATTTAGTGATTGTAAAAATGAAGAAGAAATACTTAAATTATGTATTGATAATATCATTATTCATGAAATATTTCATTATTTTATTAGGCCAAATTTAAATGATGAAAGTAATACAATGAAAGAAGAATTTGGTCACTTTATTACCGAAGGCCTAGTGCAATACTATGCTGAACAATTTGCTCAAAAATATAGATTAGGAAATCCTAAATCAAATTATGATAAAAATGTAGAATTTGCTAAGAAACTAATAGCTTCATTTCCAAATACTTTGACACAAGTTCAAGTTGATAAAATAATATTTACTTATAATCAAGATGAATTATTAAATATAGCACAAAGCGGGAATTTAATGTATCAAGAATATATTGGTGAACTTCAATTTAAAAAAGAAGTTTTCTCATTAATAACAATTATAGGAAGAGATATTGGACTAAATAAAGAAGATAAAGAATTAAAAGGCATTATAAAACATTACAAAAAGATTGATGATATTAACCTTATTTTTGACGAATTAAGCCAAAATATTGAACAGATTTTTAAAGACGATATAAAAAAGAAAGAGAGTTATATGTTAAAACTTAAAAATCTTATTTCTGATAGAAAGTTAAAAAAAGAAATGACCAGATATAGTTCAGAGATGAAAAAATTCTTGCCTATTGAAGAAGAAATAAAAAAATTAAAAATGAGTGGTAAAAGTGTTGATGAAATAAAAGAAGCAATAGGAGTTGATAGTTATATATTTGATTATGTTCCAAATGTCTTATATCATGGAAGCCCTGAAAATTTAGATGTTATTAAAGCAAATGAAAGCACACAAAAAGGCAGTTATGTTTATGCAACCGATAATCCAGTTCATGCTTTATTCTTTTCTATTTTTAGAAATTCTAGTATAGCAAGAGCACATATAGATGAATATATAGATAAAAATGGGAATTATCAAGTTAAGTATTACATTGATGAAAGAGTTCAAGGAGCTTTAGATGAAATTATTTCTAATCAAAATATAACGATTCATGTTTGTAATGGAGAACAATCTTTTAAACCGCAGGGAGAAGCATATATTGGTAGAGAATGGATTTCAAAAGATGGGCAAAGTATAGTTCCGATAGATAAAATACAAGTAAATGTTAAACACTTTTTTGAAATTTTAGAAAAAGAAGGTTTAGTTGAATATGATAAATATGATAAATCCAAAAATTGGAAAACAATTATTGATATGTTAGGTCAAAATTATCCATTTGGATTAAGTACAGATCGAGGAAAAAATATAGATGAATTTGATCTTATGTATGATGAGTTTATAGAAAAAAATTTTCCAGAACAATTGGAATTTTCTAAGCAATTTAGAAATTTTATTAAAGACATTATGGCAACTGATTATAAATTAGAAAATCCAAGTATGACATCAGAAGAAGAAGCAAATTACAAGTTAAGAACTATAAAAAAGATAGCTGATAGTTTTTTATTAGCAGAAAAGGATAAAACTGGCAAAATAAAATGGAGTATCGATATAGAAAAAATAAATACATTTATGGCTCAGACTGATACATTACAAGAAGAGATAAAAAGAAGTTTATAAGTTTTGTATTAAAAATATAAAATTATTTTATATTTTAGTTTTAAATCATATTATTTTGCTTTAAATATTAATTAAAATAAAAAAGTATCAACCTCATTTAGAAATTGATACTTTTTTTATATTAAGCCCAACTATAAAAATTGAACATTATTTTAATGGAGGGGCCTACCGGATTTGAACCGGTGCTCAAGGAGTTGCAGTCCTTTGCCTTACCGCTTGGCTAAAGCCCCAATTGTACATGAATACAAACACACATTCACATACAAATCATTTTACACTAAACCCTTTGCTTTGTCAATTATTCAGCTATAATAAAATATAAAAAAATTCTTCCTTTTTCTAAAATGATACTATATTTACCATATCTGTTTTTTTACAAATCTATTTAAAATATTTTATTGTAAATGTGAACCTTTTTTTTAAATTGAATCAACAATTATGTAGCGTTATCTTTAATTTTTCTAAATACACTGTTGATAAGCACCTTTTTATTAACAGAATTATTGTATAAATATCAAATTTTGGAAGACTTAGAGTCGCTGTAAATTCAAGAACGATACCCCATATTCATAGATTTCGACTTGACATTTTCTTATTAGTGCAACTATAGTAGGTATTATAGAAGGAATAAAGAAACGGAAGAAATAAGTAATGATTAAAGGAAATAAAAGTTATACATATTTAAAAAACTTACATAGTATTAAATTAAATTTAAAAGCAATAGTAGATATATTAAAATTGCCTAATTGCAACGAATTTTTAGTTTTCTTTGATTATAATGAACCTGATTTAAAATGGTTAGATATTTTTAAAGATTGTCAAGTTTATTATGATAATTTCGGAAATATAGAATGTGCCTTAATTCCATCGAGTTTAATTGACATATTAAATACTATTAACGATGATTGTGATTTGTGTATTATATCTAGTTCTCAAAATGAAACATATGATAAACTTATAAGAAAAATGAATTATTTAAATCCTAGAAAGTTAATAAAAAATAACGAAATATATTTTATGATAGAATATAATTATTCAGAAGAGTATGTAGCTTTTTATTTTAATATAAGAAATTATGATCTTGATTATGTAAAAAGCAAAATAGATAATTTATTTTGATTTGAAGTGTGATTTCAGTTCGCTCTAAATTGTTGCATTTAAAGTAGCTAAATATATTCTTTATTATTTTTGTAAATTGTACTCTTTACTCTAAACTAAAGCCAGTTTATTTAAAATATTTTATTGTAAATGTTGAGCCTTTTTTTAAAATTGAATCAACTATTATATAGCCATTATCTTTTTCAATAATTTTTTTTGCTAATGCTAATCCTATACCAATACTATTTTCAGAAGAATTTTTTCCTTTATAAAATCTTTCGAAAATATGTTTTAAATCCTCTTTATCGATGCCTTTTCCATAATCTTTAATAATTATTTTAGTAAATAGATCATTTGAACTATAACTTATCTCAATTATCGAATCTTCATAAGAATGTTCAACACAATTTTTTACAATATTTGTAAGAGCTTCTACTTGCCAATTATAATCACAAAAAATTTTTTCTTTTTTATTGCCTTTAATAATTATATTTACATTTTTCAAGTCACATAATATAGATAAATTGTCTTTTACTTCTCCGAGTATATTGTTAATAAGTACATCTTTATCCACAAACTTTATGGTGTCAGCATCAAATCTTGAAAGTTTTAATAAAGACTGAATCAAAAAATTAATATGAATTATCTTTTTATGGATATTTATTAACATCTTTTTTTCTTTTTCTTTATCGACATCATTATCTTTTAACAAATTTTCAATCATTAATGTCATAGATGTTAAAGGAGTCTTTATTTGGTGAGAAATATCTGACAGTGAATTCTTTAAAGATGATTTTTCTTTTGTTAAATTAATGGTTTGTTCATTTAACTTCACAGCAGTCTTATATATTTCATTTTTCAAAATAGATAATTCATCTTCACTATTTTTTAAAATATCAAGCTTATAATTATTATTATTGATTTCTTTTAAGTAACTAGTAATTTCTTTGATTTTATTATTCTCCTTTTTTTTATAAATAACAAATACATATAGTACTAGAAAAATATATCCTATTAGGATAATACAATTTATTATAAGCATTTCTTTGATTATTTTTTCTTCTTTTAAACTAATATTATTTTTTTCTATATCTATGCCATATCTCTTTAATAATTGACTATTCTCTAATTTATCACTGTTTATTATTTTTATAATATCTTCTTCATCTAAATTAGGATATTTTTTCTGTACCTCATTAATGATATTAGCAATTAATAAATTATTAGTATACTGAGTTTTCTTCAAGAATGAAAAATTAACAATAATTAAAATACTTATTAAAAATAAGATTAAAACTAGGAAATAAATAATTAAGTTTTTAAAGTTTTTATTTTTCATCATTATCAATGCGATAACCAATTCCTTTTAAGGTAATGATTATGTTATCTCCTATCTTTTCTCTTATTCTTTTTAAATAAACTGTCACTGTATTATCATTAACTTCATTTCCTGTGCAATCCCATATATATTCAATAATCATTTCTCTTGTAACAACTTTATTTAAATTATTAATAAGTAACATAAATATTTTTAATTCTAAACTAGTTAACTTTATTTCTGTATCATTTTTATATATTGTCATTTTATCTATATCAATAATTAAATCTTTAATTTTTATTTGGTTATTATTTTCGTATCGTCTCATTATTTTTTTAATTCTAAGAATTAATTCTCTAGATAAAAAAGGTTTGGTAATATAATCTTCAGCTCCATTTTCAAGACAAGAAACTATTGATTCCTCATCATCTTTTGCTGTTAAAAAAATGGTTGGCTTATCAAGTTCCTTAATAAACTTATGATACAAATCATAACCATTTCCATCATTTAGCATTATATCTAAAATAAACAAATCAAAATTATTTTCATAAACAATTTTTCTAGCTTCTTTATAAGTGCTAGTACATACAATTGAATAACCTTCTTTTTCTAAAAGATCTTGCAAATTATTTAAAATATCAGTATTATCTTCTACTAAAAGTATTTTCATATTCCACCTCTCCAATATTATACAATATTATTAAAAAAAACATCTAAGGAACTGTTAGATGTTTTCATTACGAATTGTTTCAATAACATTTTGTTTATTTATCTTACTAATTGTAAATTTCATTATTAAGAATATTAAAACAAATACAGCACAAATAGAAATTAGTATTGCACCAATTGGTAAAGAGTAGGCGATACCAGATGATTCATTAAGTCCTCTGTATATAAATAATGATAAAATTAAACCTATTGGTATACCAATAATTAATGATTTTATACCATAAAATAAACTTTCTAAACGAATCATTCTATTAAATTCTTTCTTTGTCATTCCAACACTTCTAAGAATAGCAAATTCTTTACTTCTTAATTCCATACTAGTTGTAATTGTATTAAATATATTCGTAATTCCAATTAAGGCAATAACAATAATAAATCCATATAAGAAAATAGCAACTAAAGTAAAGAATGAATTCATTTGTTTTACTTCTTCATTTAAATTATATAAATTATATTCATAGTTTTTTCCAATATATTGTTCTATTTCATCTTGAATATTATCAGCATTTTCAGCATCTAAATAGAGCGTTTCAGTATCTGTAGTATTTCTATCAGACAATGTTTTATTAAAATATTCATCACTAATAATAATGATAGGTGTACTTGAAAAGTAATACTGTAAACCAAAAGGTCTTTCTGTTGTAACTGATACTAAAGTAAGTTCATATTTTTTATCATTGCTGTATAACATTAATTTATCATCTTTTTTATTTTTAAATATA
>UWSL01000059.1 GCA_900552975.1 uncultured Mycoplasmatota bacterium
TCCTTCATTTTTTTCACCATCCTTAAAAGAATAAAGTTCTTTATTTATAACAATATAAATTATTATTGTCAATATAAAATATCAACCATAAAGGTTGATATTAAAAGCCATGGCCTCCGCTTCCGCCTCCGCCGAAGCCGCCGCCACTACTAAATCCACCACCAGTTCCAGATGAATTAGAAAGATTACTAGCTGCAGCTTGAGTTATAGCTAAATCATGTGCACTATAAATACTTGTATTAACAACATTATTAATTGCTACAAAACTATCAAAACGATAATAATAATCACTTTTAAGGAATGTTGGATCTAATTCTTGAATTTTAACATTCATTACTTTTTGAACTTTTTTAGCTAAACCAAAAACAGTTGCATAAACTAAATACTTTTCCCATAAAACAACTTCTGGTAATTCTTTAAGTTCAAAAGTTCCGAAATCATTTAAGAAGTTTTTAAAAGCTAACCATTTACGATAATGTAAAGCTCCCCTTTTAGTCCTTTTTATAAAAGATAATACATAAATTGCGGCAATTACTAAAACTATAAAAGAAACAATCCATAAAGTTAAATAGTCAACTCTTATCATAACATTGCACCACACTAAGAAAATACCTAAACCTATATATAATAAAGTTCTAAATTTAACTCCAAATAAGTTTAAATAAAAACCCTCTTTTTGAGCATCTGCAGTCACAGAATCACACCAAGTTCTATATGAAGAATTAAATGAATCATAAGTTGATGACGACTTAGCATAGCTCTTTAATTGTTTAGTTGTATAAATTGTTCCATCTCCAACTTCTTCAAATAAAAAATCAACTAATTTATTTTCATTTTCAGACAAACCATCACGACTGATTAAAGTAAATTTATAATCTTTTTTCTTATCATCAATTGGTTCAGCTTCAATGTTTTTTTTATAAATCATATTCATTATTGAAGCACTCATTGCATTAGAAGTAATGTTCCTTTTCATTAAATATTCTACTATTTCTACATCATACTCATCTATAAATTCTCTATTATACTTCATATCAAAATCAACTGTAAATTCTTTATCATACTTATTATAAACATATATCATAATAATGATAAAACCTATTGCATACAAAATATCTAAAACATTTAAAAGTTTAATTGTTTTTAATACATTATCAATTTCTTCTTGACGAACTCGATCTCGTTCAGCTTCAATATCCTTTATCTTACTTAAAGCATCTATTCCAGAATTTTCCAATAAATCATTATTTATACTCTGTTTATTAAAAACGGTTCGAAAATCTAGCATACTTGCTTCAGGGAAATCATCACATTCAATAACAAAACTATGCTTATCGTTTCTTGTAACAGAACCATATACATTACCATGAACCCACATTAGGGCATCAGAATCATCTTCGGGAAAATTAACTTTTATATCTAATCTATTCAAATCTTCTGTAATATCTTCTGCAGAAAATAATTGATAATAAACCTCCGCAATATCATTATGTAAAACTACAACATCTTTTAATGTATATTCATAATAAAAGGCAACTTCACAATTACTACACGAATAGTAAGAACGCAAATACTTAGAATTTTCATAATTAATTTCAGTATAAACATTACTATCTCCTATATTGGGATTTTCACTATATGTACTATATTCTTTTACTCTATCTAAAACACTTCTATCTTCATAATTTGATAAAAAAGCAGCTACTTTAATATTTTCAATTCCTTTTGGATTATAAGCAGCATCACCTTCCAAATTAATAGTACTTCCACGACTAATGTTACTATTTTCAGTCTTGATAATTCTTTCATAGCCATTAAAACTACCATTTAAAACAAAAGCTTCTTTAACCGTTATACTCCCATCAGTATTTATACTCATATCACTAAAATAACCAACAACATTAAAATTCGGTGTAACTGCATCAACAACAAATGGCATCAAAAATATGATTAAAGAAAAAATAAACTTCTTCATAATATACTCACCCTAATATAATAATATCATTTTTAAAAAGAAAAAACACAAAAATGTGTTTTCTTAAAATTTAACTTTTACATTTTCTCTTTCTTCTTTGTTAGCTTCAAAGAATGATTCTGTTTTAAAACCAAACAATCCAGCAATTATATTACTTGGAAACATCTGTATTTTATTGTTATATTGTAACACAACATCATTATAGAATTGTCTTGCACTAGCTATTTTATTTTCAGTTTCTTTTAATTCATCTTGCATTTGCAAAAAATTAGTATTAGCTTTTAAATCAGGATAACTTTCTGCTAAAGCAAATAACTTAGAAACAGCTTTATTTAATTCACTATCAGCTTCCATTGCTTCTTGAGGTGTATTAGCACTCGCATAAGTATTACGTGCTTTAACAATATTTTCTAATGTTTCACTCTCATGTTTAGTATAACCTTTTACTGTCTCAACTAAATTAGGAATTAAGTCAAATCTTCTTTTTAATTGAACATCTATTTGTGCCCATTGATCCTTAACTCTATTTCTTAAACTTACTAATGAATTATACGTTCCAATAATAACTAGTAATAAAACAACTACTACAATTATTCCAATTACCCATGGCATATTTACTCCTCCTTATAATAATATAATACCATACATAAATAAATAAACCTACAATTATTAAATTTTTTAAAAAATTATTTTTTAAAGATTCCTTTTATTTTACGTAAAAATTCATATACATCATTAAGTGGCGTTAAAGATATTTCAAATGAACCAAGTAGTTCTTCAACATAACCACCAAATCCTTTTTTAAATTCATAAACGCCGCGATCTTTACCATTTTCATCAAAAACATCTTGAATTCCATAAAAGTTATATCTTTTATAGCCATGATCTGCTGCATACTTTATAATCTCCCACTGTAACCTATATTGCCCACAGAAATTCATATACTTAGCATATGAGCCACTAAATAAATAAACTATTTCATCTCCATAAAGGATAAACATTGCTGCAGATAAAGGAATAACATCACCATTTTTTTCCTTTAAAGTTTCTGCCTCTTTAATCTTTTTCTCATTATTAACAATATCTTTTCTCATTACTTCTTTTTTCTTTTTATTAGAAGATGAATCAGATAATTCTGCAACTTTTTGTTCTAATATTTCATTATTTTCTTTAAGTTGTTTAATATAAGCATCACAATCTAATTCACATATTTTAAAAGTAACATCATCTTTAAAGCAATCATACATTTCTTCATAATATTTAAGTGACTTATCATTAAATGAACGGCGATCACATGTATCACTAGTAATCTTTTTAAATTCGGCCAATTCATCTCTTTTCAAAGTACGTAAACGTAAATTATATTTTGTTAAAGTTTTATTTATATTATTTCGAGTACTACTTCTAAAATCATCAAACAACTCTTGACTAGTCTTTCCATTAATATCCAAACAATAACACCATTTTACTTGAGCTCCCTCATGATTTTTATAACCTAAGCTATATAAGAATTCTTTAACCGAAGTATTATCAACACCATCAACCACATTAGCGTCCATATCACGTGAAACAGCTGGAATATAAGGATCAATTATTAATCTTAAACCATTTTTACTTTTTAAGAATTCCATTACATTATCATTCATAAACTTTAATACTTCTTCATCATGATAATCTAAAATAAATCCCTTATAAGCTTCATATGTTTTACGTCCTAAAAAAGTATGTCCTGTCGAAGCAATTAGACTCGCTGCCACTACTTTATTTTTTTTCTTTACGCCGACTAAAAACACTTCGATTCCATCTAGTTCTAAACGTTCTTTCATCATTGTCGTTTGAAAAAAATTTTTTTCTGGTCTTGTTTCAACAAATTTTGTAAATTCCTCTAAAGTTAATTCTCCAAACTTCATACTATCACCTCTCATTAGTATACACTAAACAAATTAATTTTAATAGTTCAAACAAAAAAATATTGATTTAAAACCAATATTTTTTACTTAGATATCATGTACTTTAAAGATAACTTTTCATATTCAGGATTTTCTTTCAAATTTAAATCAGCATAGATATTATTATATTGTTCAATAATACTGGAAGCATTTTTATTTAAACTATCTTCATCAGTTTCTTTTTCTTTTAATTTATCTATATCATTATTTAACATTTTTAAAACATCACTAATAATTTCTTCTTTTAAATTAACAACATCATTATAGTAGTAATTATCATCATCAATATCATCTAATGAAACATAAGCTTCATTATATGACTTATCATTATAAAAATCTAATGCTTTATAATAAATCATTCCATCTTGACAAACATCATCTATTAAATCCAAGAAATTATCCTTATCAGCATCATCCAATAAATATATCTCTTCATAAATTGCTTTTTCATATAAATTATTAACTAGCTCTTTATAATAATCTGTTATATCTAAAAAAGAAGCAGTATCTTCAGCATTTTGCACTAAATAATCATCTATCCATTGCTCAACAACATTTAAAGTTTCTTTTTGAACTTTATTAATTCGATATTTATCATTATAAACTTCTTCTAATACTTTAACTACATCACTAACTTCTTTCCCTCCTGATTTATAATAATTAGCTAAAGCATTATCTATCTCAACCTTATAATCATACTTATCTACTTTATTATCTTTATTTGTATCATTATTATCTTTAAAAGAAGCATAAGTAAATACTAATAAACCAATCACAATTAAACAAATTAAACCAGAAACAAAAAGATACTTACGTTTCACATCATAACTGCTTTCATCCTTTATCTTTAAAATATTTTCTTTGGTTTCATCTAAATTTTGTTCATTTTGATTATCTTCTTCACTATTTGTAGTAATAAACTCTTCATTATCTTCATTACTTTCGTGTTCTATATTCTCAGACAAATTACTTAACATAGATGTTAAAGAAGGAAACTCTTTTGTTTTTTCAGTATATTCTGATTCATCATAAACTTGACTATTTTCAAAATTAAAATGAAATTCTTTCGTTGTCATCGTCTCAGAATCATTATCTGTTTTTTTCCCTTTTACATCCTCTTTTTTATCATCATTTAACTTGGGTAGATCTACTATCTCATCTAAAGCTACACTCGTTCCACATTTTGGACATTCTTTTAAATCATTGGCAAATTCTTCATGACAATTAGAACATCTCATCTAACCACACCCTTATCTTCTAAAATCTATTTTAACATATCTTTCAAAACTTGTTTAGTTTTTTTATCTTTTTAAAGAAATTTATTAAAGACAATGATATAATTTAAAAGAGCCTATAAACATCTCTCGTTATAGTCTTTTTTTAATTAGGAGGTATAAAAATGGCTAAATATGTTTTTGTTACAGGTGGAGTCGTATCTGGTCTTGGTAAAGGTATTACTGCTTCATCTATTGCTTTACTATTAAAATCTCGTGGATACAAAGTTTTCATGCAAAAATTTGATCCCTACATCAATGTTGACCCTGGTACAATGTCTCCTTATCAACATGGTGAAGTTTTTGTAACTAGTGATGGTTCTGAAACTGATTTAGATTTAGGACATTATGAAAGATATATTGATGAAGAATTAAATTACACATCTAACATGACTATGGGTAAAGTTTTCGCATCAGTCATCGAAAAAGAAAGACGTGGTGATTTTTTAGGAGGTACAGTTCAAATTGTTCCTCACGTTACTAATGAAATCAAAGCCAAAATATATGAAGCTGCTCACACATCACAAGCAGATATTATCATCACTGAAATTGGTGGTACAATTGGGGACATTGAATCCCAAGCATTCTTAGAATCATTAAGACAAATGCGTTTAGAAGAAGGATTCGAAAACACAATCTATGTTCATACTACACTAATCCCAGAAATATATGGTAGTGGCGAATTAAAAACTAAACCGACTCAACACTCAGTTATTGAAATGCGTGGTTTAGGACTACAACCTGACATCATCGTCTGTCGCACTCCTATCTTATTAGATGAAGATCTAAAAAAGAAAATTTCAATGTTCTGCAGCATTCCAAACACAAACGTCATCTCATCACCAAATGTAACTAATGTCTATAGTATTCCTTTAATATATCATGAACAAAAAATTGATGAAATAATTCTTAATCACTTTCAACTACCAATAAGTAAAATAAATCTTAAAGATTGGGAAAAGCTAGTTAAAATAACCGATAATTTAAAAGATGAAATTGAAATAGCTCTTGTTGGCAAATATGTTGAGTTACATGATGCTTACATTTCAGTCGTTGAATCATTAAAACATGCTGGTTACCAAGAAGGTACTAAAATAAAAATAAACTGGATTGATAGTGAAGAGTTAGAAAAAAATACTACTAACCTCAAAGAAATTTTTAAAAATTCTCGAGGTATTATTATTCCTGGTGGTTTTGGTTCACGTGGCACAGAAGGAATGATTATAGCTGCCAAATATGCACGTGAAAATAAAATTCCATATCTTGGTTTATGTTTAGGTATGCAAATAGCCACTATCGAATTTGCTCGTAATGTTTGTCATTTAGAAGATGCCAACTCAACAGAATTTGATCCCCTTTGCAAAAATCCTATCATTGATTTAATGGCTAATCAAAAACAAATAATAAATATGGGTGGGACATTACGTCTTGGAAACTATGAATGTAAATTAAAAAAAGATACTCTAGCTTATCAAGATTATCAAAATGAATTAATTCACGAAAGACATCGTCATCGTTATGAATTTAATAACAAGTATCGTTCTATTTTTGAGGAAAATGGTTTAATTTTTTCTGGTATAAATCCTCAAGCCGATCTTGTTGAAATCATTGAACTACCTTCTCATCCTCATTATATAGCTTGCCAATTTCATCCTGAATTTAAATCACGTCCTAACCGCCCTCATCCTCTATTTAAATCATTTATTAAAGCTAGTATTGCTTATAAAGCACCCAAAAATTTAGATAAATAATCTAAATTTTTTTTGTAATTAAATCCTAACATTCAGCTCATACTAATTAATAAAAGGAAACGATGACATATGAAATACTTTCTTCTTTTATTAGCCCTATTCATTGCCGCTCTTAATTTTAATCTAATTTTAAAGCCACTTCACCTTGTTACTGGTGGAACTCAAGGTTTAGCAATTATTCTAAATCATCTTTTAAAAATCAAACCTACTTTCATCATTTTCTTAATAAATATAACCGCTTTAATATTAAGTCATTTTTTCTTAACTCCTCAAAATACTAAAAGTGCCATTCTTTCGTCTTTAGCTTATCCTTTTTTTGTCAAAATAACCAGTTCTATTTTTTTTCTACCATTACCAAATATTCTAAATGCCATTATTGCTGGCATTATCTGTGGTATAACTGGTGGAGTTATTTACAAATTAGGATTTTCATCTGGTGGAACTACAATTATTAACTTACTACTTCATCAATATTTAAATTTAAAAATATCATTCGCTAATTTTATTGTCAATACACTCATTATAGGGGCTGGTTTTTTCTTCTTTGGTTTACGTAAGACAATCTATTCACTCATTGTTATTATCATTGGAAGCTTCCTTATAAAAATTATTTTAAAAGAAAAAAAAGAAGCTATTTCACAAAATAACTTCTAGCTTCCCTACTATCATACATCAACAAATAAATATTTTTAGCATCTTTTACTTTTTTATCTCCTAGATGTAATTTCAAAACTTCTTCTTTACTAGACAGTTCTAAAAAGTTTACATAAAAATATTTTTGATTACATTCAATCGCTAAAATAACACCATCTATCGCAAAATAAGTATTAGCAGGAATTCCTTCTTCCAACATTTCCTTAAATTTTTCCGATGATATTTTTTCTTTTTTTCCCGAGAATTCTTTTCTTAATGTACAATAATCATAAATATTCTTATATGTTCTAACCAAAACAAAATATTCAATACTAAAAAAGAATCCTAAAAATAAATCAACCATAACTAATAAAATAAATTTATTAATATATAATAAAAGTACTAATAAAAAAATTGTTACTATTCCTCTACTAAAATACTGTTTCTTAGTCTTTTTTAAAATTTCTTTATATTCTTTTTCTATTTCTTCTTTACTCATAATATCTCTTTCATAAACTATTTTTTAGGTATTAAATTTACAAATTTATAAATCGTTTGATCAGGCATTCCACTATTCAAAATATTATATTCCATCTTTTCACGATCATATCTTACTAAAACTTCCTCAAAATCATAACCATCTTCTTTTTCTGTTAAAATAACATATGAAGCTGTATCTATCGGATCTTTTCCATAAGCCATTCCCACAGCTCGAATGGCATAAAAATCCGTAGAAGGACTACTTTCATAAATTTTCCAATGTACATGACCTTGGATTATGGCATCAAAAAACTCTACTCTTTTAGCCGCAAATAACGGTTCATCTATGGCCGAAACTACTCCTTTTATAAATGGGCTATCCTTACCATATCTTTCTATCATTTTATACATTGACTCTAATTGCTCTTCACTATTTGTATATAAAAATTGTTTATATGCTTCCTCGTAATTATTTATTCTATTTTGATACGACCAAGTACTATTAAAATGATAATCAAAACGAACATCATTAGCAAAATGACATAAAGCTAATTTTTTGCCACCTACTAACAATTCAATAGAACGAGGCCACGCAGCAATAACACCTTTTTGATGCTCATTTAATTTAGATAAAGTCCACAACTGACTCTGTTCTTTTAAAGCATTAAAATAAGTAAATGGCTCTATCCCTAATGTTGTATATTCTTCTGAATTACCAGCTAATGATTTCACTCCGTAATTTTCTAATAAGTCCAATACTTCACTTGGATTAGGACCTACTCCAATATTATCCCCTAAGGAATAAATTTCTGTGATTCCTCTTCTTTGCATATCTTCTAAAGCCGCCTCTGTTGGTTCTAATAAAGCATGTGCATCAGTAAAAATAGCTATTTTTCGTGCCTCTAATTTTTTATTTTCCATTTTTACACTCCTTTTTAATCATCAATATCTTTTTTAGTCAAAACAACTTGCTTCATTTCTTTTCTTGTTAAAAAGTGTTGATATAAGTCATCTGGAACAACTTCAACCGGTATTTTAATTTTCTTTACTTCTTGAAACATTTCTAACATCCTTTCAAGACCAATTTTTTTCTGAGCATCTTGCATTGACGATGGCGATAAATCATATTGTAAAAATAATTGTTCATACAACTCTTGTTTTGGCGCCCAAAAAGCTAATTGTGCCCTTCCCTCACTAAAATTTATTGAAAATCTTGTCACGGCAGGTGAAATACTTAATACATAAGATAAATTACGTGATAAATCAAAAACATCTTTATTTTCAAGATAAAAAGCTATTAATTCAGGAATATTTCCTTCATATTTAGAAAAGTTATAAAAAGTTATTCCTGGTTCTATTGCTCTTTCCCCAAAATT
>UWSL01000060.1 GCA_900552975.1 uncultured Mycoplasmatota bacterium
TTTACAAATATACTCTTTTCCACTTTATAAAGAGCCTTCACAAAAGGTTTTAACTCCCTTAAACAAAAAGCGCCCCCTTATGGAGAGCGCTTTGAAACCTACCGAATAATTCCTTTTCCCCTATTGTTCCACGGGTCTCAAAGAATAACCGAAGAAAATAAGAGAAAATCCCCAATAAATAAAGGCAGCCGCACACAAAAAAATAATAGAAAACGCAGCCGTAAAAGGTGAAGCGAAGAATAACAATCCAAGTATCAACAATAACAACCCGTTAACCAAATACAACCACCAATATCTATGGGTAGAAACCATATTCAATGCAGAAAACAAATTCGCAATCCCTTTATACACAAAAATAAAGGCAAAAAAGAAAGGAAGCACAGCCTCGCTGAAAGATAAATTCCCGACTAATATAAACCCGATAAGTATATCGATAATTCCACCGGCAAGCCACCAGCCCCATCCTCGAACTTTTTGTTTAACATTGCCCGATACAATGAGCTGAACAATTCCAAAAAGAATCAAAAGCCACCCTAACAACAGAGATAACACCTCGTATCCCAATGCCGGTTGAAACCATAGCCACAATCCGCAAGGGATCATCAATATACCCGTAATAATCAAAGCCCACCAATATTTGGTCTTTCCCCAAAAATGCATTGTTGCAATATCCATAATTATTTATTTTAAATGATACAATCTTTGCTATACAACACATGGGACACCGTAATTGTTTCAGTGACTACATCTTCAAATAAAAATCACGAGTAAGCATTATATATTCAAGAGTGTATCCCTCCCCTCTTTTCTCTATGGAAAAAGCATTTTCTTCCAATGGTCTACGAGCCCTACTCCACTCCGACAACAATCGTTTAGGAGCTTTACCCGAAATACCCGAAACATAAGTAAACCGCACCGGATAGAATCCATACAACGAAGCAATAAAAATAAGATGTTCTTGTAAATCGGCCGGAGATACCAAAGATAACTTCCCATCGGGCAACAATAAATAGGACGCACCCTCGAATAAAACTTCATAATCAAGAGTTCCCGTATGTCGAGCCCGTTCTCTCTTGCCATCGGGCGGGCGCAAAGAATCTATGAAATAAGGAGGATTAGATAAAATATGATGATACACCGGCTTTGTAGTTTTATCGTAAAACCTACAAAAATCCATACAATATACCGTTATCCTATCCTTCCACGGAGAAAGAGAGACATTGAACGCCGCCTCACTGGCCGCACCGAAGTCCAATTCTACGGCATCGATTCGAGCCAATGAACGTTGAGCCGCCATAATCGCTATCAATCCTGTTCCTGTACCGATATCCAAAATGCGATTCGATTTTTCCACTCTGCTCCAAGCGCCCAATAATACGCCGTCAGTACCGACTCTCATTGCCGAACGCTCCTGATGTATCGTAAACTGTTTAAACTTAAAAAAAGAATTAATCAATCAAAATCTTTTAAAAATTAACAAATTATTTATTAACAATTTAAAAAATCGTCGTATCTTCTTTTATAATCTGCCTGAAACTAAGGAATTACTTTTTACTAAAAAAAATTTATGCAACATAACTGATGTTGAAATTATTAATAACAATAAAATTACTTCCACAAAACATCAAATCTACGAAATTGATTCTATTGAAAATGAAGTGGTTTTTGTAGCTAATAAAATATGTAGTTTAATAAAATCTGGCATTAGTCCATCTAATATTTACCTAACAAATCTTAATGATTCGTATCGTAAGCTAATTAAGCGTATTTTTCCTATGTTTAATCTACCTATTACTTTACAAGAACAACAAAGTATTTACGGAACTTTTATTGTAACTAAATTTTTTGAATTATATAATTCTGATATTTCGAAAACTCTAGAAGAAGTGAAAAACTTAGCTAATTCCAAAGATGCTGAAGAGATTTATAATCAGTTAATAACTGCTGTTAACAAGTATGCTTCTTTTGATAATTATGAACTAATTTATCCAATGCTTAAACAAGATATAAAAGCCATAAAAATAAAAACAAAAGATTTAGAAAATTCGATTCATGAACAGAATTTAGATTATCCATTCAGAGAAGATGACTATATTTTCATTATGTCTTTTAACCAAGGTATTCTCCCTGTTATACACAAAGATGAGGAATATTTAACTGATAAAGATAAAGAAGAATTAAGCATTTCATATACTGTTGATTACAATATTAATGAAAGATTAACTTTAATAAACAAATTAACTAGTTTAAATAACGTTATAATAACTTATAAATTAAAAGCCGATGGGGAAGATTTTAATATTTCTAATATTAACGAAGAATTAAATTATGAAATTATTCGAAATAATCACATCGAGAACATTTATTCAAATCTTTATAATAAAATTAAACTAAATTCTTTAAAAGATGAATTTTATAAATATGGTACTAAAAGTTCACAACTTTATAGTTTAAATAAACATTATTTAACATTGCCATATAATACTTATCAACACTCTTTCACAGGCATTAACAAGAATGATTTTAAAGAATACTTAAATAATCATCTAACTTTATCATATAGTAGTATAGATAAATACAATCGTTGTCCTTTTTCTTATTATGCAAACTATATTTTGAACTTAAACATTTATGAAGAAACTTTTTTTCAAATAATAGGAACACTTTTTCATAAAATCTTGGAAACTTTTAATCAAAATAATTTATCTTATGATGAGCTTTGGGATAAAGAAGTCAATGATATAGAACATGACTTTACTCCTAAAGAAGAATTTTTTTTAAAACGTTTAAAAAAAGAATTAGCTTTTATAATTGAAACAATCAGCGAACAAGAAAATTTTACAGATTTAAAAGATGAATTACATGAAGAACGTGTTTATACAAGTCTTAGCGGTGATATGAAAATAACTTTTACAGGCGTTATTGATAAAATAAAATATAAAAAAGAAAACGATCAAACAATCATTGCTATCATTGATTACAAAACTGGCAACCCTAATTTAAGTTTAACTTCAATTCCATATGGAATAGATATGCAATTACCTATCTATATTTACTTAGCAAAGAACTCTCGTAAATTAAAAAATGTCAAAATAGCCGGTTTTTATCTTCAAAAAATTTTAAACAACGAAATAACTGTTGATAACTCTAGTTCTTATGAACAGCTAAAAAAGAAAAATCTTTTATTACAGGGCTATTCTAATGAAAATGTTGATATTTTATCTGTTTTTGATAAATCTTACATGGATAGTAACATAATAAAAGGCATGAAAGTAAAAAAAGATTATTCTTTTTATAGCTACACCAAAGTTTTATCAGATGAAAAAATCGATCATATTTGTGATATCGTCGAGACTCAAATAAAAAATAGTGCCCAAAAAATTAGCGAAGCAGAGTTTCCGATTGCTCCTCGTAAAATAGGAAAGGAAAATAAAGGATGCGCTCTATGTAAATTTAAAGATTTATGCTACACAACAGCTGACGATATTGTCGAGTTAAAAGAACTAACTAAAGAAGATATTCTAGGAGGTGATACTAATGGCTTGGACTAAAGAACAACAATTAGCTATCGATGAAGATGGTCAAAATATTATTGTCTCTGCTGGAGCAGGTTCCGGAAAAACTGCTGTTTTAACAGCTCGTACGATGCGTATTTTAAACTCAGGTGTTCATGTTA
The DNA here is from genome assembly GCA_900552975.1 of uncultured Mycoplasmatota bacterium. Taxonomy (GTDB): domain Bacteria; phylum Bacillota_I; class Bacilli_A; order RF39; family UBA660; genus Coprovivens. Next base: position 3,677 of record UWSL01000060.1, read on the forward strand.
ACGAATTACTTATTTTAACTTTCACCAAAGCCGCAGCCGGCGAAATGAAAGAACGTATAAGAAAATCTATAAAAAAAGGTTTAGCTACTAATCCTCAACTTCAACATGAACTAGAACTAATTGATCAAGCTTATATCACGACCTTTGATTCATTCGCTTTATCCGTCGTAAAAAAATATCATTATTTACTTAATATTTCTAATAATATAAGTATTTCTGAATCATCTATTATTGAGATGCAAAAAACTAAAATAATGGATGAAGTATTTGAAAAAAACTATGCCAATCCAACTTCTGATTTTACAAATTTAATTAACGATTTTTGTATTAAAGATGATCAAGATATCAGAAATAGCGTCTTAAAGATTGCTTCCAAAATAGATGGTCTTCCTAATCGAGAAGAATACTTAGAAAATTATGAAACTCAATATCTAAGTGACAACTTTATAATAGAATGTTTAAATGAATATGAAAAATTACTAAAAAATGAAATTTCTGAAATTCATAAACAAGCCGAAAATTTTTATCTTTTAATGGATGGTGAATATGAAACAAGGTGTGAAAAAGAACTAGCTAATCTTTATAATGCCCAAAGTATTGATGAAATTTATAATGCTTTGCTATCCATTAAAATTCCTAGTTTGCCACGCGGTAGTGAAGACGAACAAAAAGAAGCTAAAGAAAACTTAAAGAAAGCCCTTACTAATTTATCAAATATTGTTCTTAATTATGGTAATACTCAAACAATAAAAGAAAACATTACAAAAACATTCACATATTCGCGAAGCATCATTGCTATTATCAAAGATTTTTTAAAGCAACTTCATGAGTATAAAGCACATAATGAAATATATGATTTTCAAGATATTGCTTTGTTATCTATTAAAATTTTAAAAGAAAATTCCCAAGTTCGCGAAGAATTAAAAAATACTTTTAAACAAATTATGATTGATGAATATCAAGATACTAATGATATTCAAGAAACTTTTATTAGTATGATTGAAAATAATAATGTTTATATGGTTGGTGATATCAAACAAAGTATTTATCGTTTTCGTAATGCTAACCCTTACATTTTTAAAAATAAATATGATAATTATGCACAGCACTTAAATGGTCTTAAAATAGATTTAGTTAAAAATTTTCGTTCTCGTATAGAAGTTTTAGCTAATATTAATGAAATTTTTAATCTTGTTATGGATAATGTAATAGGGGGAGCAGAGTATCACGAATCCCACCAAATGGTTTATGGTAACACCACTTATATTGAAGAAGGCAAAACTGACCAAAACTATAATTGCCAAATTTTAGAATATGAGTTAGATAAAGAAAGTCCATACACAAAAGAAGAAATTGAAATTTTTACTATAGCTAGAGATATTCAAGAAAAAATTAATAATCATTACCAAGTATTTGATAAAGATGAAAAAGCCTTAAAAGATATTACCTACAACGATTTTGTTATTTTAATGGATCGTACTTCTGATTTTAATCTTTATAAAAAAATCTTTGAATACATGGGAATTCCTTTAACTTTATATAAAGATGAAAAACTCAATAATTCTGATGATATCTATATTTTAAAAAATATTATCGACTTTATTGTTAAAATAAACCTTCAAGAATTTGATAACAGTTTTAAATATGACTTTGTTAGTATTGCTAGAAGCTATCTTTATAACTTAAGTGATCAAGAAATCTTTACTTGCTTTAAAAACAATGATTTTTTTCATAACCGAGTTTATAATGATCTAAAAGAATTAAGTGATCAATTATCATTTTCTACTATAAGTAATTTAGTTTATTTAATTGTTAAAAAAACTAAAATGTATGAAAAATTATTACAAATATCTAACATTGAAGCATCTATAACGCGTATTGATAAATTGCTTGATATAGCGTCTAATCTAGCTACTTTAGGATATAACATCTATACATTTAGAGACTACTTAAATGAATTAATTGAAAAAAACTATGACATGAAATATAGTGTCTTAGGTAGTAATTCTAATTCCGTCAAAATAATGACTATTCACAAATCTAAAGGATTAGAATATCATATTTGTTACTACAGTGGCTTATACAAGTCATTTAATATAAGTGACTTAAAAGAACGTTTCTTAATTGATAATACTTATGGTATCATAACACCTTTTTATAGTGAAGGAATCAATGAATCAATGCTCAAGTATCTTGTCAAATATCATTATTTGGAAGAAGAAGTATCTGAAAAAATTCGTTTATTTTATGTTGCTTTAACAAGAGCCAAAGAGCAAATGATAATGATAACTCCTAAAGTAGATGAAAAATCATATTTATTAGATGAAAATAATACTATTGAACTTGGTGTAAGAAGAAAATATCGTTCTTTCTCAGATATCTTAAATTCTATTAAAGATAAAATTGTTAAATATTATGAAACAATTGATTTAATTAAGTTAAATATTACTAATGAATATTTATTTAATAATAAAAAATTACCAGAAATACCAGATAATGCAGTAGAAACTTTCGAAGTAACAGAGCTTACATTACCTGAAACTACGGAAATTGAAAAAGAACATTTTTCAAAAAAATTAAATGAACTTATTGATAAAAAAACAGCCAATAATTTAGAATTTGGTCTAGAATTCCACGAAAGTCTTGAGTTAATTAACTTTAAAAATCCCGACTACACATTAATTGATAATTCATTCATTGCTACCAAAATAAAAAAATTCTTAACTAACCAACTCTTATCTAATATTCAAGAAGCTACTATATATAAAGAATATGAATTTATTTACATCAAAAAAGACACTGAATATCATGGTATAATAGATTTAATGTTAGAGTATAAAGATCGTATTGATATCATTGACTACAAATTAAGTAACATCAAAGATGAAAACTATTTAAAACAATTAAATGGCTATAAAAATTATATTGAAAAAATTTCAAATAAAAAAACTAATATTTATTTATATTCAATAATGAACGAAACTGTAGAAAAATTATAAGGAGATTAAAGTATGGAAGTAAGTAGTATTCAAAAAAAATCTAAAAAAAATATTTCTGTTATTATTGATGCTATTATTAAACTCATCAGCAATCAAGATTTTTTAATTGAAAATACTGAATACTACTATAACCATGAAGGCCGTCAAAGTTATCTTTATAATTTATATTTATTAAAAATTATTATTAACAGCAATGAATACATTGCTTACAAATATAAACAGTATTTACTACAAATTAAAAAAAAGTTAAATGAAAAAACTTCAATCGGTGAAATTTCTATTGCTAAAATTACTAACATAGAATGTAAAAATGTTTTAGATTTAACAAGAAAAGTTAAAAAAAATCTTTTAAATAAATCGTTTTATTTAGATCTTAGTGATAATAGATTATATTTTAATGAAGAATGGATTGATATGCCTTGGTTATGTTCATTTATTGCTCTTATTTTAGACAATCCTCATCCTAAAAAAGCTCATCGTGATATTACAATTTGTTATACTATTCCTAAAAGAGATGTCAAAAAAGTTAATTCCCCTGAGGAACTTTTAGACTTTTTAAGTCATTTTATCTTTTTTAGTATTAAAGTAAAATATACAGATAAAACAAAAGAAGTTAAGGAAAATAATATTTTAATAATTAAAAATGCTGCTATTAATTATTTAAAACATTTTAAAAAGTATAAATATGGATTAGAAAGTGAAGAATTATATCTTGTTTTTTATAAATTGCTAAAAAATGAATGTACTAAGCAAGGTTTTGTACTAGAAGAAGAAGCGGATAAATTAACTAATGTAAATGCCAAATATTTAAAACATATCTCTAAAAGCTTGCCAACTAATTTTTATGATTATCAATTAAGTAAACAAGTTCATATTATTGAAAATATTATTTGGCAATTAAGTAATGACCTAACAATGTTAGAATATATAAATTCTTATTTTGATTCAACATTACAATTTTTAACTACCTCCAAGATAAAACAAAATAAACTTACATACGGAATGTTAAAAAAGGTTAATAATTTCCAAGATATAAGAATCTTATTAGTCTTAATAATTCAAAAATTTTCTTTACAATACCTATTTAATGCAGAAGAAATAGATTATAGCTTACTCGACTTGAGATCTTTTAAACCAGAATACATGAATCAAATTTGTGAGCAAAAAGAAGAAAAACTTAAGAATCAAATTAAAGACTTAGAGCTTGAAATTTCTTCTCATAAAATGGCTATTGATAAATGTAAACATACTAGACAAAACTTAAATAAATATAAACTTGGTCCAGCTCAATACCAAGAGGAACTTGAAAAATGTGTTGGTAAAATGAATCGAGCCAGTATTAATATTGCTACACTTAACTCTAATATGGCTTCTTTAAAAAAAGAATATGAAACTTTAAAGAAAAATCATGAACAAAAGTATAAAAATATTGAATTATATAATTATAATCATTCTATAATAAGTCATATTTGTAATTCTATTTCTGGTTGTAACTTTTATTTAAAGACTAACAATAATAATGAATTAATGGAAAATATAATTGTTTTTGAAGATTATAAAAAATCAGATAATACTTTCTATTTAGAAATATCCTTTAAAGATTTATTAAAAATAAGTAATACCAGTGTCATAACTAGTATAGAAGAACAATTTGATTTACCAAAATTGGCCAAATAGGTGAGGTGTTTTATGAAAAATAAATTAGCTTTATTAAATGTTATAATTTCTTTAGTTTCTCTAATTATTTTATTGTTAAATAATGTTTCAGGAACTTTTACTTATGTTATCTTTTTTAGTTTATTTATTGGCTGGCTTATTCCATACCTTTCTCTATTTATATCAGCCATTTTTATAATCCACGAATTAAAGCCACATTTAACAATTATTCATAATTTTTTAAATATTATTTTATCTATTTTTCTAATATTTTTTTTAGTAAAACTATCTGCTAAGGACTTACTTATTCCTCTTATTGAATATATCTTAATTATTATTGTTTGTTTTTTAAATATTATTTATACCTTTTTATATTTAAAGAAACATCCTGATCCGGATATTGCTTTTATTAAAAAAACTAAGAAACAAAATAATGGCATAATAAAATGACATCATTACATGTCATTTTAATTTTCCCAGTAACAAATCATATCTTTTGTAAAAAATAAAACATCGTCAATAGTTGCATCTTTTGTTAATCCATCAAGTCCGAATTGAGTTTCTTTTAATTCACCATCATATTTTAAAACATTTATGTCAGTATTTTCATAAATGTATAAATTTTTAGCATTTGTAATATTAATATCAATTCCTTTTGTAATACTTTTTATATCATTAGCTTCAATATTATCACAACTAATGCAGTATGATTGAAAAGCATCACTATTAACAAAAGCTAAAAAAACTTCTTTTCTATATTTTGTAAATTTCTTATCCTTAAAGATAAAATTATATCTGATATTCTTTTGCCCAGTTACTTGCTCATCTTCTGTCAAAAGATTACTTGTTGTATAGCATGTTAAATTTTGTTCTAATTCTTTTTCTTCTTTAATTACTGGTGTGTTCGGAGTATTATCCTTACTTTTAGAACTTTCCTTAATGATTTCACATGCAATAAAGATAAAAATAATTAATAAAAAAATAATAAGCAACACAATTGGCCATATTTTACTATCCTTTTTCATATTATCACCATTATCATCATTATATAAA
>UWSL01000061.1 GCA_900552975.1 uncultured Mycoplasmatota bacterium
TGCTGAAAGTCTTCGCAATGAAATGCCCTCTGTTAAAACAGGTAGTTTAAATCTTACTTCTAAAGGAATTTTCAATAAAATGAATTTCTCAACCAAATGGAACATCCGAGATATTCTTCGTAATAAATTTAGAACAGTTACTGGTATAGTTGGTGTTGTTGGTTGTTGTATGCTAATTGTTTGTGCCTTTGGTATGTTAAATAGTATGAATCATTTCATTAAACTTCAATTTGAAGAACTATATAATTTTGACTACAAACTATCTTTAAAAGAAAACTTAACTACATCAGAAATAAATGAATTAACTAAAAAATATGGTAATAAAACTTCTGAAACACTAGGAATTGAAATTAAAGACGAAGATGGTAATCGTAAATCTAATAATGCCTTTGTTTATGATGCTGGTGAATATATTCGTTTCAAAAATAATAAAAATCAATACATGCTAATAGATAATGATGAAGGAATCTATGTTACTTATAAACTAGCCGAAACTAATAATTATCATATTGGTGATACTATAACATGGCATATCTATGGTGATAAAAAATACTATAAATCTAAAATAGTAGGATTTAATAAAGATCCTCAAAACCAAAATATAACAATGACCAGAAAATGTCTTGAAAGTTTAAATATTGAATATCTTCCGACCGAAATTTATACAAATCAAGACTTACACGATACAAAAAATATTAAAAATGTTGAAGTAATTCAAGATATTGAAACTTTAAAAGATAGTATTACTAACATGTTATCAATGATGCGTACTATGATTATCATAATTATTTTCTTTGCTATCATTTTAGGAGCAATCATCTTATATAATATGGGTATCTTATCATACTCTGAAAAACAATATCAATTTGCTACTTTAAAAGTACTAGGTTTTAAAGATAAACAAATTAAAAAGATATATATTAAACAAAACAATTGGATCGCAATTATTTCTATTATACTTGGTTTACCTTTAGGATATTATTTAACTTCATGGTTATTTAAAGTTTGTCTTGATGAAAATTATGATTTTGGTACGCATATTAATGTAAGTACCTATATCTTAGCAGCTCTTGGAACTTTCTTAGTATCATACATCGTCTCATATTGCTTAGCCAAAAAAGTTAATAAAATAGATATGGTTAGTAGTTTAAAAGCTAATGAATAATTGCTTAAACATTAAAAAGTAATGTCATTCAATGACCTTACTTTTTTTCTTGTTAAGTAGAGTAGGTGTTTAAAAAATGCTTCATCTATCTTATAATAGAAAAAGAATAGAGGAAGTTATATGAACGAAATATATTACATAACCAAACTAAAAGATTTTCAAAAAGTATTAGTTGGAACTATCTTACCTAATTTAAAAGAAATAAAGGAAGCCCCAATCAGATACATAAAAACTTCTAATCAATATTCAGATTATCTTTTTTTTGATAGTACTAAAACTTCTTTTGATGAAATTCCCCAACTTGCTGGAAGTCGTTTTCTACAACGTCTACAATTATTGGAAGCTTTGTCAAATCACTATGTGCCAATTTATGATTTAAAAACTAATAATTTACTATTTACTTTAGATGCTTATTTGGATATTCGCCATAAAATGTTTGGTTTAAAAAGTTATGGTTTACCATTCTTTATTTTTTCGGATAACTTATTTTTTAAAGAATTAACTCCTTACTTAAATCAGGTTGAAGAAAATTTGAAAAAAATTACTATGCAGCAAACTGCTCTTTTTAATGAATTAACTAAAATAGTTGAACCAACCGGTTTATCTTTTACTAAAGAGTTAGAATTGATTGGTATTGGTTCGACTTCTCGCGGAACTAACATTCCTGACTTTCAAAAATATAATAATAGTGATTTTGATTTTGTAATTAGATTATCATCATCTCATCTTAATATAGTAAGAGAAACAATTTTAAATGGTTTGTTGAAAGAAAACCAAGAAGCACTTTGCAAAAAAAATACTCCTTATCGTTTGCGTCTTTTAAATGTTAAAGTTCCCTTTTTATCAGATTTTATTGATATAGATATTTCTTTTATGACTCAGAAAAAAACTTACTTATCAACTGAAAAATCAATCTTAGAAAAATTAACATCTATGAAAGAACAAGATTATGAAAAATATAAATTAGTTCTAGCTAATATAATGTTTGCTAAAGACTTTTTAAAAAGTTATGGTGTTTACAAACCAGCTCGGGCTTTACCAGAATATGCTAAAAGTATAGGTGGCTTAGGTGGAATAGGTGTTGAAAATTGGCTTCTTCAAAATGGAGGCTCTTTCATTGATGCTGCCAAAGAATTCACTGCCATGGCTCAAAACAAAGACTTTCTTACTTTTATTAGTACTTACCCAATTATGGATTTTGGTCAAAACCATGTCTTTGTTAGTCAAGATAAATTTCCTTATGATAATTTTGTCCAAAAAAATATGAGACCAAATGGTTATAAAATCATGAACAATATTTTGATTACTTTCTTAAAAGGTCATTAAAATATTCTGAAAAAATAAAATTTTTTATCTAAAAAATTGTTAGTCATAAACTAACAATTTAAAAAAAATATTCTTTCGACAAAATTCGACAAATTATACAATCGTCATATGAAATAATGTATTCGTGCTAAACAAAAGGAGGAATAATTATGGAAAGTAGAGTAAAGTGGTTCAATAATGAGAAAGGTTATGGCTTTATCGAATATAAAGAAAATGAGGATATTTTCGTACATTATTCAGCAATTCTACAAGACGGATATAAAACTTTAAATCAAGGTGATAATGTAAATTTCGATTTGATTGAAACTGAAAAAGGCTTTCAAGCTCAAAACGTCCAATCATTAAGTAATTTAGTATAAGTTTTATTAACGTTATTTGTTGATTTATTAGTAAACTTAAAAGTTTGGCACATTTAGTAAATCAAAGAAAGAAAATTAATTTAGCATATATTTAAATTACAGATTGCGTAAGCAATCTTTTTCTCTTCACACTTTTATAAACATTCTTTTTATCTAAAAAATGAGATACAATCTCATTTTTTAAATGTCAATTTAAATTCGGCATTTTTTAAAGGTTCCTCTTGTTGACCTATGTGACTTAAACATTCATGATTAAACATATCATCAGTTCCTTTTAAAAATATTTTGTATTTTTCAGCACTATATTTTGTTTCCAAACTACCTTTATTTTTTTCAAAACCTAAACCATTTCTAAAAGATAAGGTAAAACCATCGAGATATCTTTTTAATATATCATCAGTCATTTCAATCCAACCACGTTTTAAAATAGTTTGAGCAATGTTACGTGATACTTCGTCTTTTAGCATAAATGCTCCAGGGGCACAACTTGTATTATTAACAACGCCAACTCTTTCTAATAAATTATCTTCAAATAGAAAAAATTGTTTATAAGTACAATCGATTAGGTATTCTCTACCTTTCAATTTAGCAATAGTAAAATAATGAAATCCATCTCCACCATATAAATTCATATCTTCAGCATAACCAGGAATAATTTTTACTAACTTACATGGAATTCCATTTTTAATACAATAATCTTCAACAATCTTACTCGAAATATAACAATAATTTCTTAATAATAAATCATCAAAAGTATAAGGTATTGTATAAGATTGTACATTAGCTACTTCAAATAATCTTTTACGACTTTCATAAACTACATAATCAAGTAAGTATTCTTCAACACTAGCAGCTGATTCTGGCTTTACATTTTTTTTAGGATCAAAGCCTGTTTTCGCATCTAAAATAAATCTTTTTGGTAAATTGTCTTCACAATCAATTAGTGAAAAATATAAATCGTAATAATTTTCTATCATTCTATCTCCATCATATAAAGAAGGGGATATTTTTTTTATATATCTATAAGCATCATTCATTATAGCTTCCAATTTTTCATTACTTTCGTTTTTACTTGCTTTTATTTCTCTTAAAACATCTTTGAAAAAATAATAGTGTTGTCTTATATCATCATTTGAATGCTTTTTGCTTTTATTATCATTTCTTTTCATTTCCTAAACCCCTTTAAATAAAATTTAATAAACGGCTATATCTTAGCACAATAAGTAAAATTTGTAAAAAAAAGAAGCAAATTAATTAAACTTACTTCTAACGCTTTCAACTTCTTGTAGTTCAAATTTCTTTTTTTGTTTAACTTTAGGATATTTTTCCTTATTAACATCTCCTAAAAAATCGTTATATTCCCTGATAAATAAGCCACCATCACCATATAACTTGCGATATACAATATATTTTGTAACACCATCGTCACTTGATAGAGCAATATCTTCTACTAAATAATAGTCTCCTTTGAAATGCTTATATATTCCTTTAATTTTTACTTCATTCATCAAATCACCTCTCAAAAATTATATCTCTTTTATTTTTAAATAACAATTGGCTAAAAATTCAAGTTGTGTTATATTAATAACCATAAAAAAAGGGGAATGTGTATGCATACTATCATTTTATTAAAAAATATCTTAGAACATCATCCTAAAGATTATTTAAAATATATTATGAAAAATTTAATTAAGGTCGACTTTCAACCAAAAGAAAAATTAGAATGTCAAATCTTAGATGATTACTTAATTATTACTTCATCTAAAAAAGTTCTGTATAAGCTTAATTTTTATTCTAAATACTATGAAGTGACTAAATATTTTGATGATTATAATATTGTAAGTCAATACGATATTAAACATCAAAATCTCCAAAATATTTTTAATATAGAATTATCAAATAATGATAAACTTAGTTATGAAGAACAAAAAAGAATAGATTATTGTTTTCGTAAATTATCTCATAATAAAGAAAGTAAGGGAACCTCACTTAACCAATATGAATCAGCTTATTTAGAAGAAAAAGGTGATATTAAAGCTTTTTCTTCTAAAAAAGTTTGGCAAGGTAATAAAGAAAGTACCAAAGTCGTAAATATGCCAACTAATTTTTATTATGATCATACATCATGTGTGACTGAAGAAAATGACAGTCAACAAAAACGAATTTCCTTTGAAATTGCTTGTTCAACTAGTACGCCAATTCCTTTTCAAAATCAAATTTTTGTAGAACAGGACTTATTAGCATATGTTATGAAATTTCCTTTTCCTACTATGAGTTTACACGCTGCTATAAATAAACAAGAAAACATGTCAGAAATGGAAGTTGAGCTACATGATATTACAATTAGTAAAATAGAAACAACCTTAGAAATAATTTATCAATACCTCCCAATTAATGAAACAGTACCTAAAAAAGAGACAACTTATCTTTCATCATCTAATTACGGAATTATTACCTTAAAAGATATTGATATATTAATAGCTTTCTTTAAAGAAAATCTCAAATTATCCATAAAAGATCAAATAGTAGTAGAATTAAACCGTTTTCAAAAATACTTAACTTTATACAACCAAAAAAAATTATATAACTTAGATAATATCAACCTAGAATTAGCTCTTGCTCCATCCTTCAATGAATTTATATATAAATTATATTTATCCTTACCACAATACCTAAATGCTATAAATCGAGAATTACCTGCTTCCTATCCAGTTCTAAAAAAAGACTAAAAATTGACTTTTGTCCTATAATCTAATAAAATAGCCCCTGTAAAAAGAGGGAGTTTTATGATTTCTAATAATTTTATGTTAAGAAATAACTATAATAAATCACAAATTGGTAGTAATGAAGATAAAATACTACGAATTAAAAGATACTTAAAAAAAATCAAAGTATCTTATATTTCACGTGAAAAAATAATATCTTTTATTTCATATCAAAAACAAGATACTTTTATTATAGCAGCCTATCTTGATCTTCTATCTCGTTCCCTTACATACTTTGATAGCATTGATATAATGTCTTTATTAGAAATAATTAAAGATGTACATGACGTTTACCAAAACTTAGTTGATATCAACTTAAATGAGTTTTACTACTTAAAAAGTGATGAAATAATAGAAAAATTATATATTGATAAAAATGTTACTAAGTCTTTTGCAACTACAAATCATTTAAATTATCTTAATGAACTACGTTTTATTGCCGCTATTCATCTAAATAATAAAGAATATCGTAACTTATTTAATTCTCTAACTAATAGTAATATTGCATATTCAGCTCATTATCAATTTGAATTGTATAAAAAATTACGTACTTCATTAAGTCTTAAAACAAAACTATTTTTCGATATCTATTTTGCCAATGAATATTTGATTGAATTACATAAATTAAAAATAACTATGAATAAAATTAATTATAAGAAAAATATTCAACATTATAATAAAAATGTTAACTATAAAAATTATTATTTATCTAAGATAATTTATGAAATATCAAACGTCAAACCTTTAATTCAACTAAGTTTATTTAATGAAGAAAAAGAAAATAAAGTGACTAATTATTATAATGCTTATATTTGTAACTTTATAGATCTAGATTATGAAATTTTTCAAAATAGTTTTCTTTATGATGAAAGTATTGAACTTCCAATTATCGATACTAAATATGGTTTAAAATTATTAACTTCTGAAAAGAATGAAGAAATAATTCTTCCTAAAATGAAAGAAACTTATCATCAAGGCCGTGAAGTTATCAATTACTAAAGAATATTCTGAAAATATTCTTTTTTTATCCTTAAAAATACCTAAATATGGTAATATTAATATAGAGGTGAAATATGAAAAATAATACAATTACTAAATTGATAAATGAAGCCAAAGACATTGCCAATGCTAATTTTTGCTGTAAACACTCTAATTTTACCGTTGGTGTAGCTCTTTTAACAAAAGATGGCAAAGTATATAAAGGCTTTAATATTGAAAACGATGGCATTCAATCCATCTGTGCTGAACGTACAGCTTTTTGTAAAGCTTTAACAGAAGGTCATAAAGAATTTAAATGCTTAGCTGTTGTTGGTAAAAATTTAAATGATGATTATTTTAAAAAGACTTTACCTTGTGGCTATTGTCGTCAGTTCATTTCAGAATATACTGATAAGGACTTTACTATTTATACTTATGATGAACAAAAAGATGAAGTTTATCAATATACAATAGTAGAACTTTTACCAGAAAGTTTTAATTTATAAAAATATATAATAAGGAATGATTTTATGGAAAATAAAGAAAAAATGTATCATATAGGATTAACTAAAGAAGATTTAAAAGGCGCTAAATATGCAATTTTACCAGGGGATCCTGGTCGTGTATCTAAAATAGCTGCTAATCTTACTAATTCTTATCTAATAACAACTAATCGTGAATATACTAGTTACTTAGGAGAAATAGCTAATGAAAAAGTCTTAGTCATTTCTACCGGAATGGGTGGACCATCAACCGCAATTTGTGTAGAAGAACTAGCTTTAATAGGTATAACTCATTTAATTAGAGTTGGAACTTGTGGTGGTATGCAAATGGATGTTGAAGCTGGCGATATTATTATTGCTTCATCCGCTATTCGTCAAGAAGGAACCAGTAAAGAATATCTACCAATTGAATTTCCAGCTGTTGCTGATTTTGACTTGACTCTTGCCTTAAAAGAAGCTGTTACAGAATTAAATTATCCTTATCATATTGGTGTTGTTCAATGTAAAGATTCATTTTATGGCCAACATAGCCCAGAACGTATGCCAGTATCATATGAATTACAAAATAAATGGCAAGCTTGGATTAAAGGTGGAGCCTTAGCTAGCGAAATGGAAACATCAGCTTTATACACAGTATCTAGTACTTTAAGATTACATGCCGCTGCTGTTTTACTAGTTGTATGGAATCAAGAAAGAGAAAATAAAGGTCTAGATAACAATACTTCTTTTGATACCGAAAAAGAAATTAAAGTTGCTATTACAGCCCTAACCAAAATAATAAACAATGAAAAATAAATTAAAAGAACTAGCTCCACTTATCCTTATTTTATTTACTTGCCTTATAATCGCTATTATATTAATTAATAAGCCTAAAAAAGAAGAGGAAAGCTCTAATTATGATACCAGTTTTTTAAATAACATCAAAGTTAGTGAAGCAATTAAAGAATTTAAAAGTTCTGATACCAAAATATATATTATAGGTCGTAGTACTTGTAGTATTTCTCAAAAATTCTTACCAATTCTGAAAGAAGTTGTTAACGAATATAAGCCTAAAATATATTATATAGACTTAGAAGAAATGTTAGACGATAAGACTAGTTTAAAAGAATTTAAAAAATTACTAACCTTTGAATATACTTATGAAAATAAAACTCAAGATATAGCTTCTTATATTGGGGCAACTCCTATGATAATAATCTCACAAAATAATAAAAATATTTATGGCTCTCTAGGTTATATGAATAAAAATGATTTCCAAAATTTATTAAGAAGTTATGAATTAATATAGAATTAATATAATATAATAAATTTCACTAACTGAACACATATTTATGATATAATTTAAATAGAAGGAGAGGTAAAATGGATAATAAAAATATTTTAACTAGCACATTTGGTTGGCTATTTGTTGGTTTACTAGTATGCTTTGGAGTATCATTTTTTACAACATATAATCTTGATATTCTAAATGTAGCATTTTTATGGGCTGGTAGTTCTACAGTCTTCATTTATGTTATTTTAGAACTTGTTGTAGTAGTAGCTCTTTCATTCTTTATTAAGAAACTACCACCAATAATAGCCAAGATACTATATATTTTATATACGGCTCTTACTGGTTTAAGCTTAACTGGTGTTGTTCTTGTGTATACAGCTAAGTCTATAGCTTTTGTTTTCTTAGCAACCGCTATTATCTTTGGAGTCTTTGCTCTAGTAGGTAAGTATAGTAAAATCGATTTAAGCAAATGGTCTACTTATTTATTTATAGCTTTACTTGGAATCTTGATTTTAGAAATAATAAATATTTTTGTTCTAAATGAAACTTTAGATATGATTACAAGTATTATAGGAATAGTCGTATTTGCTGGATATGTTGCTTATGATATTAAAAAAGTAATAGTACTTTCTGATAGTGCTGTATCAGATGAATCAAATATTGGTATTTATTGTGCTTTCCAATTATTCTTAGACATAATTAATATTTTCTTAGATTTAATAAGATTATTTGGTCGCAGAAATGACTAAAAAGATAACGATAACGTAAGTTAAAAAGTTATCTTTTTTTTTCATAATTTAATAGTAATTTATATTTTTTTTTGATATCATAAAAGAAAATAACTGGATTGTAGAGGGCTCTCCGAGAAAAATCCTGAAGGAGAGCTTTAAGTGCTGTGATTATATTATTGCGCTGGATGAATATACGATGACAAGATTGATCAGG
>UWSL01000062.1 GCA_900552975.1 uncultured Mycoplasmatota bacterium
AAACTGATTCTAAGAATCAGTACATTTCGATAGTATAACTTTCGCCACTTCTACCTTATTATCTCTTAAATATTTTATTTTTATTTCTGTATTCAATTGATACTTATATAGTTGAACTCTTAAAGTTGCTACATCTGTTATATCAACATCATTTATTCCAATAATTATATCTCCTTGTTTCAATCCAGCTAAATAAGCAGGTGAAGAATCATATACTTTAGTTACAACAACTCCATAATTAGCTTTACTAGAAGTATAATAAGAGCCATATTTACTACTACCAACATCATACATTCCTATCCCTAAACAAGGCCTAGAAATATCTTCACCACTAATAATTTTATCACCAAGTACTGTAGCATCTTCAATTGGAATAGCAAATCCCATTCCTTCAACACCTTCTGTAACCAATTTCATATTAGTAATTCCAACTACTTCACCATTACTATTACAAAGTGGGCCTCCACTATTACCACTATTTATTGCTGCATCGGTTTGTAAAACTTCCATTATCCAATCATCAATAGTTGAACTAGCCACTTTAACATTAACTTTTCTTCTTTTACCAGATAAAACTCCTCTTGTAACTGACCAAGAATAAACATTACTATCCAACGGAGCTCCAATAGCAAATACTGTATCTCCTACCCTCATATTATTACTCGTTGCTATTTTACTAACTACTAGTTCTTCATCAGATTCAAAAGACAACACAGCAATATCCGCAAACGGATCACCACCTACAACAGTAGTTTCTACTTCCTTATCATTAGTCAAAACTATTTTAACAGAGTTACCATTTTGAATAACATGATAATTTGTCAACAAATAATATTTATTTTCGCTTCTCTTATATATAAAACCAGTTCCTGTAGAATGCAATTGATTATTTTGAAAATTCTCAACAATTACTACCGCATCATAAATTTTTTCTACAGCATCAGCAATTCCTGTATCTGTTACTGTTACTTCTTTTTCTAATTTATTAACATTTGTAACATTTTTGCTTACATAATCAGGAAAGAAATGAAAAAAGACTAACACTGCAACAATTCCCATCGAAAAAGCTATTAGTATAGAAAAAACAAAAACAAGTATCTTTTTAACATTTCTTTTTTTCTTTTTATCATTCAAAGATATATCAAGATTTTCAGTTGTCACAAAAGGTTTTAAATCATTGTCCATAGCTATCAATCCTTGCTATCTCTTTATAATTTAACGGAAAACCAATTCTATCTAAAACTTTGTCAATCTCAATCGAATGCAACTTTCCGTCTAAAATATCGATTTCATAAGAGATTTCATTAATTAACAAAGTAAAATCTTCTTCTCTAAGTAATTGTTTCAAAATTATTATCAACGCAAATAAATCATCCTTACCATATATATATTCACCATCCATTTTAGGAATATTTAAATATATATGATACTTTGTATCATCAATGACTTTTTGTGTTTTATGATCATATAAAATATCTTCATGAGCACACAAATTTCTAAAGTTAGCCAATATTGGCAAATAAGTTAATAATGAATCCACACTAATTCCATAAACTTCAGCAATTTCTTTTTTATCCTCATACTTTAAAATAGTATATAATTCACTAACCAAGCCAAATGATAATACCTTAACTACAACCCACAAAGGTACATATCCATAATTACTCATATAGTGCATTGTAGCCGAATGCTGTCCACCATTTATTCTAATTTGTCTC
Organism: uncultured Mycoplasmatota bacterium; assembly: GCA_900552975.1. Classification (GTDB taxonomy): domain Bacteria; phylum Bacillota_I; class Bacilli_A; order RF39; family UBA660; genus Coprovivens. Next base: position 1,719 of record UWSL01000062.1, read on the forward strand.
TTTATCTTTTTAAGCAAGTCATTTACTTGCCTAACTTTATCATTTGAACGATCAAAGTTAGATGGATTTAAATAACTTTTTTCTTTTATACCATATTTTCTTGATAACTGATACGAAAAAATACTTTTAGCATTATTTTCAACAATAAGTAAATTTTTAAAAATAATATTTCTTACTTGTCTATCAAAATTAAACATTGCATACAATTCTCTAAAATCAGTACCAGGAATAAACATTCTATCTTTAGGAGATTTTAAAAACAAATGTCTATAACCACTAATAAAAAAATAATTTTCTCTTAGTAAAACATCTTTTGCATATTCATAATCATCTATAGTTAAGCCTTTACTCTTTAAAATATCAATTTGTTCATCAATAGTTTTAAATGTTTTTATCATACAGCATCACCCTATTATATATGATTATAACATATTTATATTCTTAATTAAATAATATATTTTCTATCCTTCTCTATGCTATAATAACTTTAAGAGAGGATTAAATTATGCCATCAATAATAGTACATCATTTATTTGCCAATAACATTTATAATGAGATTAACAATAAAAATAATAATTTAGAAAAGTCCAAGTTAATATATAAAACATTTGCACAAAGCCATGATTATTTATATTATTTTAAAAATTTAAACACTAAATATAGCAAAGAAATTAATGAATTAGGTCATATTGCTCATCGTGAAAAAACGCAAACTTATTTTATAAATTTAATAAGCTATATTAAAGATAATAATTTAGAGAAAGACTCTGATATTATTGCTTATCTGTATGGATCATTAACTCATTACATTCTCGATGCCAATTGTCATCCTTTTATTTTCTATAAAACTGGGACATATAACAAAAAAAATTGTGAAACTGAAAAATATCATGGAGAACATACCCATATTGAAAAAGAACTAGATGCATATTATTTTCAAAAATATTATCAAAAAAAATATAAGTATTGTAATGTTTCTAAAGATATAATTAAAAAGCCAATTTTTTCAGAAGAATTAATAAAAGCTATTAATTATACCTATGAAACAACCTACAATGAAAAAAACATTGGTCAAGTATATATTCAATCTTTAAAAGTTGCCAAATTCATCTATACAATTATCATTAACGATCGCTTTGGCTGGAAAAGAAAATTATATTCATTGATTGATAAAGTAACTAAAAAAAAATTTGGAAATTTAGCATCTTATAGTACTCATATAGACAATCCAAACCTTAATTTTCTGAATTTAAATCACCAAACTTGGAATCATCCATGTTTTAAAGAAAAAACATATAATTACTCGTTTGATGATTTGATAAAAATAAGCCATGATGAATGTCTAAATATTATAAACGAAATTGAAAAAGTTTTATATCAAAATCAAAATTTAAATTCTTTATACAAAATTATTCCTAATAAATCATATCTTACAGGTTTACCATTAGAAGAAAACAAAAAAATGCGCTATTTTGAATATTAAAAAGTCTTTAAAAGGCTTTTTAATTTGCACATTTTCCACAATTACTACAACCATTGCAAATTATTTTACTTCCACAAGTTTGACATTTTTTATTAAAAAAAGGTTTATATAATTCATCTTCTTTTATTTCATTCAAAAATTCATCATATAGTTTAAAATTTATCTTTTTACCAACATAATTCAAATTAGATTTAAAGGCCATTTGTGATTGAAGATCTTTATCTGGCATTACATATCTTTTACCATTCTTTATAAATATTGAACCAGTTTCTATAAAACAAAATGGAATATTTCTTTTTCGACAAGAATCGCTTAAAGACTTAACCCATTCATAATGACATGGTCTTGCATTTTCATAATTTTCACCACCGACTACAACCTGTTCTATAAACCCCATATCTAAATATTTATCAATTTCTATTTGAGAAAGCAAAGGAGCACACATTATTCCCTTATGTTTAAATGGTAATTCTTTTAAAATGGGTAATCTTTCCAAAGTTCGTTCTTGATTTTCACAAGTTACGTTAAAAAAGACATTTTCATAGCCATCATCCCAATCAGTAGGCAAACATTTTAAAACTCGTTCTGGTCTTTTAGTTAGCAAATAAAATATAACATCTTTTCTTTGTCTTATTATATCCCAAGCTTCCATTCGCCACTCATCGGCTTCTGGAACAAAGAAATCAGATGTCATACAAACTCTTAGCTTTTCACCAGCTTTAATCTTATAAGAGCCATCTTTATTCCTTTGTAAAGGATATCTCATATTATTAGTTTTATAAACTAAATTACTGGCTTTTTTATTATCATGAATTTTATCAAGATAAAACATATAACAATTTTGACAACCTTCACTTTTCTTTGTACATCCATGCCAAGGATTCCAAATATCATGCATCTTCTTCACCTAAAAGATCTTGCAAGTCTGTTAAATCATCTTTATCATCTACTACTAAAATAATCTTATGAAACATAATTCCAAACTTTGCTAAATATCCTTCAATTGCTTCATAAATTTCTTTTATATTTTTTACATTATTGTAAGGAATATGAATAGCTATCGTTTTAATCATATTAACTCGTGAACAGTCTAATATATTTATAATACTCTTTACTAGATTATCATAATTAACATGAATTATATAATCTGTAGGTATATTATAAGAACGAGTAATCAATACTTCGTCATTCTTTAAAGTTGTTCCATCCATAATAGACAAACATTTTTGACGTAGCTTCATTCCATTATAAAAATACAAAGCATCGTTTTGTTGATCTTTTTTTAAGGTAATATCAGAAGAAGCTGGAATCGCTACAGCATCTACACACAAACAAGACAAATCTCCTAACCAAAAAACGATTTGTTTATTCTTTGTTTTTATAGAATCATCTAGTTCATAAGAATTAGAAATTTTTAGAGATTTTAATCGGCTTAATAAATATTTTTGTTCTAAACCTCCTATTTTTTCTAACCATTCATCTACTGAAAATTCCCAAAATTTATTTTTTAAAGTTTCTTCACTATTACTTTCCTCACTTTGAATCTCTAATAATTCAAAAATTTTATTTAAAAGATCATCTTGCTTCATAACAATCACCAAAATAATTATAAAGAAAATATTAAAACATATCAATAATAACTAATGATTCCTTTTATTATTGCTAAAGCAATTCGTTCTTGATATTTATCGGTAATCAATAAATTTCGTTCTTTTTCATTACTCAAAAAGCCACACTCAATTAGTACCCCTGGTACATTTAATTTTTTATACATATAGATCGTATTAGACAATTTTTTTGCTGGCATTTTTGTTTTTAAATAACTAGCTAATGATTCTTGCATTATTTCTGCCAAATACTCATTTCCTTTTGTATAAAATACTTGTGCTCCTGAATATCTAGAATCACTCAAATAATTAAGATGTATGCTAATATACAAATCTGCACTAGCATTATTGATTAAAGATATTCGATTATCAAAGTCGCTTTTTTTTCTTCGGTTAACATTCGGACTACTTAAATCATAATCACCATCTCTAGTCATAATAACATTAGCACCATTTTTGATTAATATATCCTTTAATTTTAAAGATATCTGTAAATTAATATTTTTTTCAAGAATTCCATTAACAACACTTCCTCCATCTTTACCACCATGACCACTATCTATAATAATTGTTTTATTCACTAACTTCGTTTCTAATTCCATTGAATAACATATCTTCATAGCAAAACATATAAAAATTATAAATAATAAAAACATTATCTTTCTCATAGTAAAATTTATTCAAAAATAAAAAAAGTAGCACTGAAATTACTTACTAACTTCACTACTACTATAATAATAACTTCCATTACTAGCTTTTTTAAAAGTATGTTTAAAAACTATATTATCAGCACTTTTTAACTCGTGATAATAATCAGTACTATCAGAGGAATGTAAATAATATTTATCAAATCCATCATCTGGATTCTTAATACTAGAACGATTATCTGTTAAATAACCCTTATCATATATTTCAATTTTATCATTTTCTTTTAATACTTTTGTTATTTCATAATTTACTTCTAAGTCACCAGTTGAATTCATTGAATTATCAACATTTCCACAAGTATAGACTCCTTCAACTAAAATACATGTTTTATTATCTTTAGGATTAAAATTAACGTTTGTATCTATATCATTGTTTCCAAAGATAAGTTGATATTTTTCTTGTATCACTGAAGAACTTATGTCACTAACAGTACAATTAGTTCCTTTAACAAGATTACCATTTTCATCTAATGAAACATCTACATTAAAATTAGTTGTACCTCCATTAAACGGACATTGTTCACTTCCATACCAACCTGTATTAAGAGTACTTGTTGAATCTAATTTGTTAACAATTATATAGTTATAAACAATACTCAATTTTTGTTCATTAGAAAGTGTATTAACATTTAATCCCTTTGTTGAATAAAAAGCCGTACTCTTTCCCAATAAACTATATATATTATCTATAGTACTTTTATATTCACTATTATTTGTTATATCTTCAGCTGAGCTTTTAGCAGCAGTAGCTGTTTTAGGTTCTTCTTCATCTTTGTTATTTAAATATTTTTTTGTAGCAAAAACACCAATTGCCATTCCAAGTACAAAAAATATCAAGAAAATTATTATATATTCAATTAAATTACTATTTTTTTTATTTTTTTCTAAAGTGTCGGAATTTGCCATCTTATCACCTCAATATCATATTTAAATTATAAAAAAAAATAAAAAATATATCAATAACGATTACTAAATAAAATTAAAAATACATTTTATTGACATAAAAAAACCACACAAATGTGTGGTGAAACTTTTACTAACGTTTTGAGAATTGTGGAGCACGACGTGCTTTTTTAAGACCTGGTTTTTTACGCTCTTTACTTCTTGGATCTCTAGTAACTAATCCAGCAGTTTTTAATACTTTACGATAAGCATCTTCTCTTGATTGATCAGCATCAGCATCAAAAGCTAATAAAGCTCTTGTAATACCTAATCTAATAGCACCAGTTTGACCAGAGAAACCTCCACCTCTAACTGTTACATCAACATCAAACTTATCTTCGTTTCCAGTTGCTACTAATGGTTGTTTTAAATCCATTACCAATACGGCAAAAGGCATATAATCATTTACGTCTTTTCCGTTTACTACTATTTTACCAGTACCCGCAGTTAATCTAACTTGAGCTACAGAACGTTTTCTACGTCCAGTTGCTGTCCATACTTTTTTCGCCATAATTTAAAACCTCCTTAGTTAACTTTCATTTCTATTGGTTTTTGAGCTTGTTGATTATGAGTATCACCAGCATATACAAATAATTTTTTGATCATTTGTCTTCCTAAAGGTCCTTTTGGTAACATACCTTTAACAGCTCTTTCCATCATTTCTTCTGGATATTTTTCAATCATTGTTTTAGCGTTTCTTTCTCTTAATCCACCAGTATAACCACTATGATTATAATACATCTTATCTTCTAACTTATTTCCAGTTAAATTTACTTTTGATGCATTAATAACAATAACATAGTCTCCACAATCAACATGAGGAGTATAAGTAGGTTTATGTTTTCCTTTTAAAACTGTTGCTACTTTAGTTGCAACTCTACCTAAAGTTTGTCCCTCAGCGTCGATAACATACCATTTACGTTCTACAGTTTCTTTCTTTTCCATAAATGTATTCATATCAAATTTCCTTCCTTTATTCTCCTTTGCTTCGCTTTCCCAGGGCTAACAAATTCAAACAAATAAAATGTACCAGTTAAAATTATATTCAAAACAAGCTAAAAAGTCAAATAAAATCGTTTAATTTATCAATAAATTTAATAAATAACTTTCTCTAAATATAATCCATTTGCCGGAGCTGTAAATAAAGTCTTATTTATTTGTAAATCTAAAACTTTTTTCACATCAATAATATCTATTTTTCCTCTGCCAACTTCTATCATTGCTCCAACTAAGTTTCTAACCATATATCTATAAAAACTTTTGCCCTCAAATACAATTTCTAAGTTATCTTTATTTTTTTCAAAATCAATTTTATAAATAATGCACTGCGTATTTTCTCTTTCTCCAGAAACAAAATTTTTAAAATCATGAATTCCTAAAAATAAATTCGCTACTTCTTGCATTTTCTCAAGATTAAGTTTAAATTCAGGCTGATAATAATAATCACTTTTTAATGGATCAAATTCACCAATATTTACTTTATAACGATATATTTTCTTTTTTACGGAAAATCGTGCATGAAACTCACTATCAACTTGCACGCATTCTCTGCAATAAACATCAGGTTTAATTAAAGAATTAATTGCTTTTTTTAATCTTTCCGGCTTTATTTCAATATCTAAATCGAATGATATTCCTTGATTTAAAGCATGGACACCTCTATCAGTTCGACCAGCCCCTTTTATTAAAACTTCTTTTTTATTAATTTTTGTCAAAGCTTGCTCCAATTCTTTTTGAACAGTTCTTAAATCATTCAATCTTTGAAAGCCATAAAATTTACTACCATCATAACTTATTTTCATCAAATATTTCATTTAAATCACCTTTATTATATAGAAAATAAAAACAAAAACATAAAATCCAATTAAAATAAAATCAAAAATATTTAATTTGTTTCTATATTTATATTCAAATGGCAAATTAACATCAAAATAACGATATTTTATGTTTTCTTTTCTTTTTATATTCTCTTTTCTAGTATTATTATATATTAGTTTAAAAGATTTACAAAAATATTTTGTTTTTTGAATAATACTTAAAAAATATAAATCATTCCCTTTTACTGAATTACTTTCAAATAATAAATTAACTTCCTTTCCAAAAAGTAAAATAAAATTAATTATATTACTAAAAAATGCAATTATTTTTTTCTTACTAAATTTAATAAAATTAAATTGATCTATAAAATTTGCAAAACTTTTAACCAATTGCTCTTTTGGAGTCGTATACACAATAATATAGATAAATAAAATACCAAACATAACTTTAAATAAAATAACATTAATATAAAATGCATCTACTTTTAAAAAACGCAGCAAAAAATATATAAATATTAAAAGATATTTATTTAACCATATAACTTTAAGATATTTATTTAATCGAATATTACTAAGTATTAACATCACAAAAACACTTATTATAGTACTAAAAAACACTATATTATTATATTTAAAAAAGCAAGAAATAAAAAATAGAACAAAACACCAAAATTTTATTAATGGATTAATACGATGAATAATTGAATTTTCATGATTATAAGCATAATCATACTTATTTAACATTTCTATATAATTCCTTTATTAATTCTTTTATATCAGTATATTCTGATATATTATGGCCCTGCTTTTTCACATATTTTATAAAATCTACTATAGGTGGAACCTTAGTATATTTATATAAATTATCATTATAATAAATTTCTCTACCTCCACTAATTTTTAATTTACCATGATCTATTATGTAATTTTTCTCAACAAAATCAAAAGTATTCGAAATGTCATTATCTAAAACTATTATTGTTTTATCAAATTTA
>UWSL01000063.1 GCA_900552975.1 uncultured Mycoplasmatota bacterium
ATTTTTTAATTTTAAAAATATCTTTTTAAAATACTCTTTATCTTTATAACTCATTCCTTTAAGAAAATAATCTAATATCAAAATTTGTGGATTATAACTAAGTACACAAGCTAATAAAACTTTATTTTGTTCAGTAGTAGATAAATCTTCAGGATTCAAATCTAAATAATCTGCTGATAAGCCAACCATTTTTAGTGAATCAACAATATGTTTAGAAACATTTTTAGGTCTATATTCATAATTTTTCATTACCTTTTCTATTTCACTTTTAACAGTTTTACATAAAAACTTTTTTTCACTTGTACAATAAACAAAGCCTATATTTTTTCTTAAATATTTTACATTGTTAATATGAGTAGTTCTCTTTATTACTACATCATCAATTTTTATTTCACCCTTTGTTGGTCTTTTTAAAACAGTAATTAACTTGCCAATAATACTTAAGTCATCTCCAATGAAACTTACTATACTTCCTGACTCAATTATTAAACTTAGTTCATTCAAATATATTTTTTGTAATGATGAAGACTTATTTTCAATATATTCTAATTTATTAAAAATTATTTCCATAACTGCTTCACCATCTTTTCTTTAGAAAGATAACACTTATCTATTAATCCATATAACTGTAATTGAATTGATAAATCAATCATAAACGGCAAACTAATACCTATTCTTTTTAATAATTTTTCTTCTTTAAAAACATCTATACTTTTTCCATCTATTGCAATTATCCCATTATAAAGACAAATTGTATAATCAGTATACAAAGCATCATCAGAATTTGAAGTAACATTTACCAATAAAATATTTTTAGAATTCAAATAATTTAATAATAAAATTTTAGTTCTTACATCTAAATCATTTAGCAAATCATCAAGAGCTAAATAACTTGGTTTTGCTACTGCAAATGATAATATTTTTACTAAAGTTCTATCATTTAAACTTAAAGTAGAAATATCTTTATTTAAAATTTTGTTAATCCCAAAATAACTATCTAATTCTTTTATAATCGATGATATCTCTACTGGCGATATATTTTTATTTTCTAAAGAATACCTTAATTCATCAATTACTATTTCATTAACAAATAAACTATCTTGATATACTACTGAAATATATTTCTTTAATATACCAAAATTCTCTTTATTAACATCTATTCCACTAATAATTATATTTCCATCATATTCAAGTTCATTATTAAGTAATTTTAAAAAAGTAGTTTTGCCACTTCCACTAGGTCCGATAATACTTAAAGTTTTACCTTTAGGTAAATAAAAGTTTATTTCCTTAAAAACTTTACGTTCACCATAAGAAAAAGTTAAATTTTTCAAACGGATATTACTCACTACTATCACCCACTGGTTCTTTATTATACATTAAAAACAAAAAAAGAAAAGAGTTTTAAACAACTTTTCTTTTAGATAAAACCAACTATTTTTTTCGTAATAAATTCAAGTATAATTCATAAGACTGACGATTTTTTTTAACAATTACATCAAGTATTATTCCTGTAATCCAAAATAAAAATGCTAACGTCAAAAAAACTCCAGATACTATTAATGTAGGAAATCTCGGTACTAAACCAGTTTCAAAAAACTCTATAATAACCGGAACACCAAAAATTAGTGACAACAACAATAACAGCAATGAAATAAGACCAAAAAAGTAAAAGGGTTTATATTCTTTAAATAATACTGCAATTGTATTCAAAACTTTTATTCCATCAGAATAAGTATTTAATTTTGATACACTTCCACTAGGTCTATCTCTATATGTTACAGGTACTTCAACTATTTTGAAATTCTTGTCTACTGCATGAATGGTCATTTCAGTTTCTATTTCAAAGCCTTTTGATAAAACTGGAAAACCTTTAACAAATTCATAACTAAAAGCCCTATAACCAGTCATAATATCTTTAACTTTGTTTTTAAATAAAAAATTTATAGAAAATCTAACTATCTTGTTACCAAAATTGTGAAATAAACGTTTGTTTTCTACAAAGTAAGTTGAAGATAAACGATCACCAATTACCATATCTGCTCGACCACTTAATACCAATTCACACATTTCAACTGCTGACTCAGCCGGATAAGTATCATCACCATCAATCATCAAATAACAATCAGCATCAATATCTCTAAACATTGTTCTTATAACATTTCCCTTACCTTGGCGATATTCATACCTTACTATGGCTCCAGCCTTGCGAGCTATTTTATCAGTTCCATCAGTCGAATTATTATCATAAACATATATATCCGCCATTGGTAATGCTTTTCTATAATCCTTTACAACTTTTTCAATTGTCTTAGCTTCATTGTAACATGGAATTAAAACAGCTATTTTTTGATCTTTCGTCATAAAACACCTCTTCCTTAAATTATACTAAAAATATATTGAAAATTAAATTATTTTCTTTTTTCTAAAATACATCCAAGCATAAAAGGCATCGAAAAGATATAAGGTAATGCATATCTAAAATAAGTGTTAGCTGGACTAGCCACGCAAATTAAAATAGATATTAATGCTGGTAATAATACAATTATATCTTTTTTCCTTTTAGAATAAATTAAATATCCTGTCAAAATAAAACATATCCAAACCATAAAACTAATATTACTAATCAAACCCAAAACAGGAACTTTAGAGTAAGATCTTGCAAAATTAGCTAAATGTTCTCTTAAATTATCAAGTTTATTATAATGATAGTTAAATCCATCTTCAACAATTCGATTATCATATTTATAGTAAACAGTCCAAGATAACTTATTAGGATAAAAATAACCATACACATTATCAATCGTTGCATCAATATAAGTTACCGGATGTTTTAACAAACCACTAAACCAAACTTCAAAAAATTTTTTCAAATCATCCGTCGTTGCATACTTATTATAATTATTCTTAACTGGATCTGCCAAATTAGGATTATATCTTGTGGCCAAATCATCTATTCCCAATATCTTATCAATAATTTTTTTATCTCTTGTACTAAGTTCATCTCCGTGATATTTAACATACCTAGCTGTTTGCTGAAAAGGAATTGAAAGTACTTCTCTAATACTACCAGGTGTTATTTTAAAATACGGTAAAATCACCTTAGAATAGCAAAAATTAAATGATAATACCAAAATAAAAATAATTAACAATCTTTTATAAATTTCTTTATTAGTAAAAATAATAAACGGAAATGACAACAAAATTATATATAATCCATTATTTCTAAATAAAATAACTAACATCATTACTAAAAATAAAGCCAAATAATGATAGTATTTATAATCTTTCATCTTAAATTTTAAAATGTTATGTAAAAAAACAATATATAAAATTAAAAAAGCAGTAAATAATACATCCTTCACAGCACTCATTGCATACATTGGAAATATCGGTACCAAAGCAAATATGATCAAACTTATCCAACAATATTTTAAAGATAAATTCATTTTTTGAAGCATATACTTTATTAAAAAAGAAAATACAGAAACTAAAATTATGATTTGAATCAAACTATATATGAACAAACCAAAATTATCATTTACTAAAAAGCGTCCTAATTTTAAACATCCACCAAGTAAAATAGTATGTAATACAGGATGATGGTTCGTCATAACAACATTTTCATCCAATAAAATAGCATAATCAGCATACTTCGTTCTAATTCCAAAAAATTGTTTTATTTGATAACTAGGATCGGGTGATAAAATTATTGGATAAAAAGCAATTATATATGGCAGCCAACACAAAATGATAAAAACAAAACTAAAAATAAAAGGGTGTTTTTTTAATAAATTTAAAAACTTATTTTTACTATCTTTTACTTTATAATTATCAAAAAAAACAAATACTTTTAATATAATTTCACTAAAAACATAAAAATAACCTATAGCACTCAAAATAGCAATAATAAAATAGATTACCTTATCAAATACTAAAGAAGCATCACCAAAATTTTTATAACTATTTCCAAAAACCATTAATAAAGACAAAATTCCACTTAATATCTTTATTACCCAATTTTTTTCTTTCTCTTTCTGCTTTAACAGATATTCAAAAATTAATAAAATAAAAACTAAACTACCAATGATGTCTAATTTCAAAACTTTTTGATTAAACAAAGCAACAAACAATGAATCTTTATAAATTTTAGAAAAAGTAACAACATCAAATCCAAATGCTATAAAAATACAAAGGACTAAAAATACTTTAAAAAAAACTTTTTTATATTTTTTCACATACTTCACCTCATTTTTAGTATAAACAAAAAAAAGAAAAGACTCAACAATACTTTTCCACTTTAACTACTTTACCTTCTTTTAAAGATTTTTTAACATCAATGATTCTTTGATTAGTTGATCCTCTAAAAACCACTTCAAAACTCTTTAAATCTTTAACAAACTTACCATCAACTAAAACATCTATATAGTTCAATGCTTCTAAATACTTAGAATTCTTTTTGGCTAAAGCTAATATTTCTTCATAAGTAAAACCAGTATAACACCATACATTTAAATCACAACCTTTTGTAAATTTAGCTAACTCTACTAAAGCATCTATTTGCATCATAGGATCTCCTCCAGAAAATGTAATTCCAGATTGAAATTCCAATTCTTTAATTTCTGCTTCAAGATCCTCTATTTTGCGAACTATACCTCCATTAAAGTCATGAGTTTCTGGATTATGACATCCTTCACAATTATGAGAACATCCTTGAAACCAAATTACGCTTCTAATTCCTTCACCATCAACTATACTATCCTCTTGAATAACAGGACTAGCTAATCTAACATATCCTTTTTCCATATTAACACTACCTCTAAATCCATTATAACACGTCATTTTTTTTCTTAATATAAAAAGAAGTAAAATATTCTTTACTTCCCTTCGCTATTATCAACAATTCTTAAAATAGTCTCACCATCTTTTGAATATAAATACTTTTCACGAGCATAACGTGCAACATAAGTTGGATCTTGTAATTTAACAACTTCACTATTTAATGAAGCTTCTTCTTCTAGTAATTCCTGATATTTATTTTCTAATTCTTTTGTTTCCTGACGATTAGACATAACCTGTACCCAATCTTTAAAAACAGTTCCAATTAAAACGATTATTAAAACAATGACAGTAAGAAACAAAAGCAGTATACGCTTCTTATCTTTATTACCAGTTTTTTTCCTTTTACTAACATTTTTACCTGCCATTCATAATCCTCCTATTATCAAAGCAAGTATACCACAAAAAAAAAGAAGAAACTACTTATTTAATATAACTTTACGCTTTCTTCTTATTGATAATAATAAACCACCTACTAAACTCATTATAAAATAATAATGAAATATTCCACCATTTATTTTATATAATAACCATACATAGAAAATAGCAAAATTATTTATAAACACTATGTTGATTATTATTTGCCAAATTTTATTATATCTTTTAACAAAATTCAAATTATAATCTAAGACTCTAGAAAAAAAATAACCATAAATAAAAGAAATAATAATAGAATAAATCTGAATCTTAATAGGCATTACTTAAATAATTTACCCCAAAACGATTCAGTATTTTTTTTCGTATCTTCTTCATAAACAAAACTATTAATTACACCTTTTATAGTTACTACACCATCATGCGTATCCATTTTAACAATTTCTAGTCCTTCACCTTTAAGCTCTATACTTCCCATCACGCTTTCCATTAAAAAATCATTGGCATCAAAACTTACTATTCTTTCTATTCCAGTTAAATAGATTAAACCTCGATCTAATAATTTTACTTCATGCTTTGTACTATCTAAAACATTATCCATATTATCACCTATAAAATAATATGTTTCAAATATAAAAAAAGAACTTAAAAAGTTCTCTTATAAATCAATTTTTACTAATTCTTCACCAGTTTTTTTCATTTCGTCATAAGCTTTAAAGATTGCATCTTCAAACATCTTACGAGTTTCTTGATTAACAGGATGTGCTATATCATCATATACACCCTCACTGATTTTTCTACTAGGCATTGCTATAAACATTTTATCATCACCCTGAATTAATCTAATTCCAGTAACAACGAAAGATTCATCTAATGTTATAGTTGCAATTGCCTTCATACGTGAATCTTCTTTTTCTTTATTACGAAGTACAACTTTTGTAATTTTCATAATAACACTCCCTCCAAGTTTAACAACTTACTATAATTTTAGAACAAAAATTAAATAAAAGCAACATTTATTTAATATGAACCCTCACATTTCCTACTAAAACATCAGTATACGAATAACTTCTACTCATTCTTGTCGATTTAATAAGAAAAATATTATCATAACATTCCGTTATAATTCCATCCACATATTCTATCTTATTTCTAATACCAAGTACTTCCACTAAAACTTTTTTACCTATGTTTCTTTTTATATAATTTTTAGCTTCGTAAATCGTTCTCATCTAGGATACCCCACATACATCAAACCATTTACTTTTAAACCGCCCATTCCATCTTTACCATACTTTGTCTTTTCCAAAAGCTCTACAATATTAATTTCTTTATTTTTTTCAGTCAATGAAACCGCTGTCGCTATAATGGCAGGATCTAAAGCATGAATATTAACTCTTTTTGGACTACTGGCAAAATCAGCTCCTGATTTTATTAACTCTTCATAATCACTTTGACATGCTCCGGCTATTATTACTAATTTCTCATGACTTTTTTCATATTTTCGAGCTTCTTTAACTGTTTTAATAAAATTTAAAGTATTTTTATAATTAATTAAATCATTTATATTATCATTCTTTTTAACATAAGCATCATGCCCTGTTATAACAAGAATATCTGGCTTATATTCTCTTAAATATCCTAAAACATCCTTATACATATTTTCTTCAGAAATAACCTTGCCAAATGCCATAATTCTATTGTTTTTATAAAACTCTAAACACTTTTTTAAATAATCACCATCACCATCTGCTGACAGTTTTTAACAACTTAATATAGCTTAATTGAGTAAGAATCTAATTTCTTAAATTTGAAATTGATTTTTATTGTTCTATCTCTATATAGAATTATCTTTTCAATTAATTCTTTAACTACTATATTAAATACTTCTTCATCTCCAGTAAATGATTCATATTTTTCTTTAACCAGTTTTATCAACGAATCTTTATCATATTTTACATTTAATTGTTCTATTATTTTTTCATTTTTTTCTATTAAATTATTCTTTTCCTCCTTAAACTTTAAAAATTGTTCTAAAGTTATGTCCCCCTTGGTCTTCATTATATATTGATTCTTAATTTGGAGTCTATTCTGCGTTATAATATTTTGCAGATTTGATATTTTGGATTTTACTTTATCATCTTTTAAAATACCATTTACTATTTTATCTATTATTTCATTTGTATCTAAATAATTCTTTATAATATCCTCTAAAATATCTTTTATTACTTTATCTATTTTACTTAAATAAATTCCAAAAGAAAAATCTCTTTCTCCTTCTTTATAATGAACGCAATAAAAATGAATTATTCTTTTTTCTCTTTTCTCAGCATTTGTAACTTTTAAAGGATTTCCACATTCTCCACAATAAATTAAATTTTTATAGACACCATCATAATTACATTTTTCACATCCACTATTATGTCTTAAAGAATTATTAGCTAGATTAAATAATTCCATTGAAATAATCGCATCATGTGTATCTTTGATTATATCTCTATCATCGTATCTAATAAATTTTCTCTTCTTTTTATTATGATAATCAATTGAATTACTTTTTCTATAAAATAAATTCCCAGTATAAGATATATTTTTTATAATTCTATATATAATTGATTTGTTCCACTTATGATAATAATTTTTACCTTTTGATTCTGTCATTTTCATGTAATCAAAAGGAGCTATTACAAGCTCGTTATTAAGATCATTTGCAATTTCTCTTGCAAATCGTCCTTCCGACATTTCCTTAAATATTCTTCTAACTATAGGTGCAACTTCCTCATCAATAATAAATGTTATTCGTCCATTATCCTTTACTTTTTTATAACCATAAGGAGCAATAAATCCCATGAAATTTTTTTCTTCAGATTTTTGCTGCTTTGCTTTTCTAACTCTTTCAGAAGTATCTTTTAAAAATTTATCATTAACTAATGATTTAATTCCAACCATAAGATCATTAACCATTGAATCATCTTTTTTGCTATCAAAAGAATCATTTATAGCAATATATCTAACATCATTAAGTGTAAAATATTCCGTTATATAATATGCTGTATCAACAAAGTTTCTTCCTAGCCTTGAAAAATCCTTAGTAATAACTGTAGAGATATTACCACTTTCAATATCTTCTAATAGTTGATTGAAAGCTGGTCTTTCAAAATTACCACCAGAACATCCATCATCAATATATTCTTTATCAATAACTAGTCCAATATCTTTAGCATAATTTTTTATTAATATTCTTTGATGATTAATACTGTCTGAATATAATTCTTTAAGATTTTTATCTTTTTCTGATAATCTTACATAACTAACAACCAACTTCATTATTTTCACCTAATTTAAATTTATAATAAATCTTGACTGTTTTATCTTCATATATTTCTACCTTATTTATTAATGCTTTTAAAACTTCGATTGATGGATTATCAATAAACTGTTTTATTAAAGTATTTTTTTTAGTATCTTTTTTTAAATCTATTAATAATTTCCCTATCTTATACTCACAATCAGATATTGTATCTTCCAATGTTTTCTTTTCTTTTAATAACTCTTCCTTTAAACTATTATAATCATTTAAAGATATTATTTCTTCATTTTTATCA
>UWSL01000064.1 GCA_900552975.1 uncultured Mycoplasmatota bacterium
TCTTTAGGTAATCCATTTACTGACAAACCATTTTCATATTTAAAATAAGCAGATAAAAAATTCATAAAACCCCTACTTTTTATTATATTTTTGCATACATTCTTGAATATCTGTATTGATAAATTCTTCTATTATTTCTTTATATAAATTTGTATTTTTCTTTAATTCGTCAACAATTTCTTTATTTATCTTTCCTAATACATAATCTTTAGTATCTACATTTTTCTTATTAGCTATACCTACTTTTAATCTTGGTATTTCATCAGTTCCTAAAGAAGAAATAATTGATTTTATTCCATTATGACCACCTGATGAGCTTTTATATTTTAATTTATATTTTAAAATTGGTAAATCTAAATCATCTTGAATAATTAAAACATCATTATGATCAATTTTAAAGAAATCAGCATATTTTCTAACTGCATTTCCCGATAAATTCATAAAAGTGGTTGGTTTTAACAAAATTGTTTTAATACCATTAATATTAATTTCTTTATAATAACCATTAAATTTCTCTTTCCATCCGTCTTTGCCATAACAATTATCTAGTATTAGAAAACCAACATTGTGTCTAGTATATTCATATTCTTTTCCTGGATTACCTAATCCTACTATTAATTTCATCTAATCACTACTTTCAAATATTCCTTTATAACTACGATGTTTTAAAATATCAACTGGTGGCATTACTTTTAAACTACCCATCTTGCCATTTTTAGTAGCTTTTATTAATACCATTATCGCTTCTTTTTGGTATCCAGCATAAACAAATTGTAGTTTTTTTACTTTAAAATTATATTTAGCTAAACAATCTAAAATTTCTTCTAATCTATCACAGCGATGAACAATATACAATGGAGCTTTATTTTTTAAAATATATTTAGCCGCTGTCATCAAATCTTCTAAATTCATTGCTATTTCATGACGCGCTATCGCTTTTTCTTCATCTTGGTTTATTAAAGAACTATTTTTATCATACTTAAAATATGGTGGATTACAGGTAACCGCGTCAACACTTTCAGGTAAAATAAACTCCAAAGATTCTGTTAAATTAGCATTTATTATGTTTATTTGCGACTCCAAATTATTTTCTCTAACACTCATCCTAGCTAACTTATATATACTTTCTTGTAATTCAAAACCATATATACGTGAATTAGTTTTAGTTGATAAAATCAATGGAACTGGTGCATTTCCAGTACAAAAATCTACTATAGTTCTAGTAGTTGGTTTTAATTCAACAAACTCAGCCAATAAAATTGAATCTAAAGAAAATTTAAACTTATCTTCATATTGATATATTTTTAATCCATCGTAATCAAACAAATCATTTAAAACACTTGCCACAATCTACTTCAAACTCCTTTATTATTCCATCTAAATCTACTTTATATTTTCTATTTAAAATGTCTACACTAACAACTTTAGCACTTGTTCCATCTACTTTTATCGTTTGACCTACTGTTGGCATTCCTTTACTACATCTTGTGTATTCTTCATCTTCATAAGTCAAACAACACAATAATCGACCACATACCCCATTAATTTTTGACGGATTTAATGCGATATTTTGATTTTTAGCCATATTCATTGTAACTGAATCAATATGATTTAAAAAAGTCGAACAACAAAGAGGACGACCACATTGCCCTAATCCACATATAGTTCGTGCTTTATCACGAGCACCAATTTGACGTAGTTCAATTCTTGTTTTATAAATAGATGCTAATTTTTTAGCTAAATCTCTAAAATCTACTCTTTCATCCGCAATAAAATTAAACAATAATTGTTTTTTATCTAGGGTATAAGTTGCATCTAAAAGATTCATTTTTAAATTCAATTCTTTTGCTAAACCTTTTGCTTTGTCTAAAGCTTTGCTAGCTAATCCCAAATTAGTAACATAAGAATCATAGTCTTCATCTGTAGCTATCCTCAAAATATTCTTCATTTCTTCAATTGCAATATTCAATTTTTCTTCTTCAATTCTATGTACTACTTTTCCATACTGGATACCTTTTTCAGTACTAACTACAACATTAGTATTATCTTCAATTATTAAATCATTGCCATTAAAATAATAAACTTTTCCTTCATTTTTTAAAACTACACCATAAACATTATTCATAGTATTTCCTCATTTCAATTACAAACTTATCTAAAATCAATTCAATATTCCCATTACTATTTATATATTTTAATATTTTTTCCAAAAGTTCCAATACTTTTATCATATTATTCTTACTAATTTTATTAAAAACTTCTATCTCACAAGTTACTTTAAAAGTACAAATATCACTAACGTAAATAAATAATTTATTAAAAAATAGTTGCCACTCTATCCTATCATTAAATTGTTTACTCATAACATTTTTATTATATAATAGATCATCTTTATTTTGATAAATGTTATTAAAATATTCATTAAATAAAAGAATATCATTTTCGTCATATACTTTTTTTATATCTTCATAAGACATTGAAAAATTTTGACATCTACTTCTTATTGTAGAAATAACATTCATTTTATTATTTGTTATAAAAAAACCAATTATATTATCGTTAGGTTCTTCTAAAAATTTTAAAATGGTATTTGCACTTGAATCATTAAAATGGTCACAATCATGTACAATATATATATTATAACGTGAAAAAACAGGTTTTGAACTAAATCTTTCCATCATTTCTAGTATTTGATTCTTTTTTATAAAATTACCATCTGGTCTTATTTCAATTAAACTAGGTAAATTACCAGCATCTATAAGATTACAAAGATTGCAATCTTTCTGACACTCTTCAGAATATTCATAAGGACAATTTAATAACTTTATAAGTTGAATTAAATCCTTATAACATTCTAATGAATCATTAGTTTCAAGTAAAAAAGCATGAGCTAACTTATTCTCATGGTAACTTTTTAAAATATTATCAAATTTACTACATTTAAACAAACTATCACATCCTAAATAAATAACTTAAAGATTATCATGGCCATCATTCCAAAAATCCCCAAAAATGAACTTAAAAATATAGAAAAAGCATTGATAGGAATATTAAAATCAATATTTGAAAAAACAATATTTAAGCTATATAAAGAAAAAAAACCTAAACATATTTTTTTAATAATTTTAAATATAACTTTCATCAAATCACCTACAAAAAAATATGTTTAATTATAAAAATTATGAAAGATATTTTCTATCACTTAAAGCACGATCTAGCGTAAGCTCATCTAAATAATCAATTTCTGTTCCCATTGGAATACCATAAGATAATCTAGATATAGCAACATTTTTGCCTTCAAATATTTTTTTCAAGTATAAAGTTGTCGTTTCGCCTTCGATAGTAGACTTTAAAGCTATAATTATTTCTGGTTTTTCTAATTTTTCTACTCTTCTCACCAAACTAGCTATATTAATATCTTCAGGATTAATATCATCTATCGGTGAAATCAATCCATTCAAAACATGGTATACTCCATTATAATTTCCTACTTTTTCAAAAGCAAAAACACTTTTATAGTCTTCTAAAACACATATTACATTGCGATTTCTCAATGGATTACTACAAATATTACACAATTCATCTTCTGTAATATGACCACATTCCTTACATGGATGTAACTTTTCACGAGAATTCACCAATGAAGAAGAAAAATTATTTACATCATCTAAAGTCATATCTAAAACAGAAAGTGCTAATCTTTCAGCACTTTTTTCACCTATTCCTGGTAATTTTCTAAATGAATTTATTAAATCTAACAATACTTTAGGATAAGCCATTACAATAAACCACTTAATTTACCATATGATCCTAGCATAGATGAAGTTTCATCATCAATCTTTTTTAAAGCATCATTCATAGCTAAAACTATCATATCTTGTAAAATTTCTTTATCTTCTTCTTCAAGAGCACCTTCAGCCTTAATTTTTACTGATAAAACCTTTTTACTTCCACTTAATTCAACGTCTACTAATTCTGATGAACCAACAAATTTTTTCTTATCTAATTCTTCTTTCTTTTTAGTTAACTCCTTTTCCATTCTTTGTGCTTGTTGCATAATTGCTTGCATATTCATAAAAATTCCTTCTTTCTATCTATTCTACTTCAAATGAACCAAAAATTTCTCTAGCTACATCTTCAATATCAGAAGATGGCATAATTGTTTGTTCTTCCTTTTTTTCGTCAGAACCTTTTGCTTCATCTATATAATTATATTTTATTTGATTATGAAGATTTAATCTATATTTTTCTACTTCTTTTTTCCATAATTCACTATCTATAGCTGCAAATTTCATGCATTTTGAAGAATATTCCTCATAAAATTTTTCTAAAGTATTAATATTATCATTTATTAAAGAATTAGTTGTATCAACTTTACTCTGAATTAATACATACTCATTTGATGCTGCCAAAATAGAAGTATCAGCTAATAAGGAAACTAAATTACGATCTTTTAACATTAAATAATTCATAAAATCAACCCATGAAGAAGTAATATCCATTTTCTCTTTTTTTGAAGCTGAAACAAAACAATTATTTATTCTTATTTCTGTTGAGAAATAATTTGGCTTGTTAATAACTGTGGTGCTTTCGCTTTTTTTATCAAGAATGTTACTAAAATCTTTTGATGAACTTAAATCACTGGATTTATCGATATTATCAGTCTTTTTTTCTGAAATATTTTTATTTCCCGAGTTGATTATACTAATATTTTGCTCATTTTTTTCATCATTTGAAGTATATTTTAATAAAACCATTTCAATCAAAATATATGGATCAACATTAATATTTATATTACATAAACAATCATTCAAATCAACAATCATTTTATAAATATCTTCAAAATAAAAATCATACTTACATTTTCCCAACTTTATATCAATAGCACATTTTCTCAATTCTAAAATTAATTTTTCTACAAAAACCGCATAATTAGTTCCACTATTTTTAACATTTTCTACTAAGGAAATTAATTTTTCTATATTATTTCCCAAAATACTATCTAATATTTCATCTATCTTCTCAATAGACACAGAGCCGAAATTACTAGATACTTCTTTTAAAGTTATATTATTTCCCAAGCTTGCCAATTGATCAAGCATACCTAAAGCATCACGCATACCACCAGCACTAATTAAAGCAATTTCTTTAATTGCATCTTCTTCAATAGCTATTTTTTCTATTTCAGAAATATATTTTAATCTTTCAATAATTGCAGGCAGATTTACAGGTTTAAAATCAAATCTTTGACAACGAGATAAGATTGTTATTGGAACATCTTGAATATCAGTTGTAGCTAATATAAAGACAACATGAGAAGGTGGTTCTTCTAAAGTTAACAATAAAGCATTAAAAGCACTTGCAGTTAACATATGAACTTCATCTATAATATAAACTTTATACTTTAAAGATGATGGAACTAATTTGACATTGTTAATAAGTTCCCTTATTTCATCTACTCCATTATTAGAAGCCGCATCAATTTCTATAATATCTGGACTTTCTTTAAAAGCCAAACAAGAACTACACTTATTACAAGGATTTCCATTAACTGGATGCTCACAATTTAAAGCTTTGGCAAAAATTTTTGCTGTACTTGTTTTTCCAGTTCCACGGGGACCTGTAAAAATATAAGCATGGGCATTTTTTCCACTAATAATCGAATTTTTAAGCATCGATATGGTATATTCTTGTCCTACTACATTTTCAAAATCACTAGGTCTATATTTACGATACAAAACTTTATACGCCATAATTAAACCTCCTGTTGATAATTATAACATAAAAAAAGAGGTTTATTTAACCAATTACCTCAAATTAGTAAAAAAATTTGTTAATAAATCATGAAATTTCAAAATAATTAAATCATAATTTTGAATATTTCTTTCAGAAATCTTAATGTATTTATTATTTTGATCTATTTGCTTATTTTTTTCTAATAAATAATAAACTTCATCAACTCTTGAATGTTCAATAACTAGTTTGCATAAATCACAAGGATGTAAAGTAACAAGCATTTTGTACCCATTCAACCGCCAATCTTTTATTTTTTTTTCAGCTTTAATTATAGCATTTATTTCAGCATGACCTAAAATATTATGCTTTTTTTGACGATTATTACAAGAATGACTTATAATTTTTCCATTTTTATCAAAAATAATTGCACTAACAGGTATTTCTCCTCTACTAAAAGCTTTTTTTGCATCTTTATATAAAATATTTAAGATATTTTTATCAAATTTCATAAAATCACCCAGAAAAAAAAGTGCACACAAATAGTGATTGATGTGGCTGCTACTTTCCAGTTCTGACCAGGTTACAATATATTTGTTGCACAACCATATATTATCAAAGAGCCAAATATAAGTCAATATTTTTTGTTTTATTTCCCGGGAAATATTATTCACAACCACAATGTTCCACGTGGAACATTGTGAATAACTTAAATTGTAATAAAAATATGCCATATATTAAACAAAATTTTTGCATAAAAAAACAGGAATCGAGATTATAGATTCATCAGCTTTTTAAATCTCGATTCCTATTTCAATACTATTAATTATTAACATTTTCACCAGTTGATGTTTCACGTGGAACATCGTTATCCACAACTTCTTCTTTCAACATATCAACAGTTTCAATCAATTTATTATTATCAACAACCACTCCACTAGTTTCATCAATAATTTCTTCTTCTTTTTCTTTATCAACAAGACTAATCGTCGCAACTGATTGTTCATTTTTTAAATTTATTAATCTGACACCTTGAGTAACTCTACTTAAAACGGATATCTGTTCTAGTGGCATTCTCATTACCATACCAGAATCAGTTATAATAACAACATCAGCATCTGGACGGGCAACTTTAAACGAAGCAATATCACCATTTTTATCAGTAATACTTAAAGCTTTAACACCTTTGCTGCCTCTTTTAGTTTCACGATATTCACTTACATTAGTTTGTTTTCCATAACCTTTTTTTGTAACTATTAAAATAACATCATCGTCATTAGCAACTTCAGCACCAATACATTCAGCACTATCTAGTTCTATACCTTTAACTCCTGACGCTGTTCTTCCCATTATTCTAACTTCGTTTTCATTAAATTTAACCATTCTTCCATTGCTTGAACCCAACATAACTATACTATTGCCATTTGTTTTTTTAACAGCAATTAACTCATCATCTTCACGCAAAGTTATACAAATTTTACCACTTTGACGAATATTTTTGAATTCCTCTAATAATGTCCTCTTAACAATACCAGCTTTTGTTACAAAAATCAAGTTATCTCCCTCAGAAATATCTTCTTTACATATTTTTATTACAGAATTAACCATTTCATCTTTTTCAATTTGTAATAAATTTACAATTGGAAGACCTTTTGATTGTCTACTATATTCAGGAATTTCGTATCCTTTTAACCTATAAACTTTACCTTTATTAGTAAAGAATAAAACATCATCATGAGTATCAATATTAATTAAGTGTTCAACAAAGTCCTCATCATTTGTTGACATACCTTTGATGCCAACACCACCTCTATTTTGTGATTTAAATGTATCTGAAGTAGTCCTCTTTATATATCCTTTATGAGTTAAAGCAATCATAACATCTTCATTAGGTATTAAAGATTCATCTTCTATATAATCTATTGCTGTCATATCAATTTTAGTACGTCTTTCATCACCATACTTATTTTTGATTTCTAACATTTCTTCTTTAATTATAGCAAGAACTTTTTCTTCACTAGCTAAGATGGCTCTAAATTCGTCTATTTGTCTCAACAAATCAGCTAATTCTTCTTCTATTTTATTTCTCTCCAAACCAGTTAAGCGACGTAATCTCATTTCTAAAATAGCAGTAGCTTGTACATCATCTAACCCAAATCTAGTTTTTAAACCATCTTTAGCTTCTTGATCACTTTTTGAAGCCCTAATTAACTTAACAACCTCATCAATATTATCAAGAGCTATTTTTAATCCTTCTAGAATATGTGCTCTATCTTCAGCTTTTTTTAGTAAAAATTTAGTTCTTCTAATAATTACTTCTTTTTGATAATCAACATATTTTACAATTATGTCTCTTAATCCTAAAGTTTTTGGCGTACCTTGATCAAGCATTAAAAATATAATACCAAAATTTGATTGAAAATCAGTATGTTTATACAATTGATTTAAAACAACTTGTGGATTAGCATCCTTTTTCAACGTAATAGTAATCTCTATACCATTTTTTAAATCAGTATGATAATCAGATATTCCATCTATAACTTTGTTATGCACAAGGTCAGCAACTTTATTTTTCAAATCTAAAGTATTAACATTGTAAGGAACTTCTGTTACAACTATATAATGTCTACCATTTTTCTCTTCAATAGTTGCTTTACTCCTAATAGTAATAGATCCTCGACCTGTTTCATAAGCCTTTCTAATACCAGCATTTCCCAAAATTATTCCACCTGTAGG
>UWSL01000065.1 GCA_900552975.1 uncultured Mycoplasmatota bacterium
AATGTAATTTGGTTGTCTATTTTTTATTTGTTTTATTAATTTTTTAAATATATTTGTATTAAATTTAGGATAATAATGAATATCACTTATGACTGCAAGGGTAATATCATTATTAATTTTTTTATTGAAATATACTTCGTTATGCACATTTTTACCTCGTTTCTTATATTATTATATTTATATTTTATTCATAAGAAAAGTACCTTTGTGGTACTTTTCTTGATTTTATTCACTTGTTTCAGATGAACTATCGTCTTTTTTTTCTTCATTTTTATTGGAATCACTAGACGAGTTGTTATTTTTATCGCTATTACTAGAGTTGTTGTTAGAACTATTATTAGAGTTGTTGCTAGAGTTATTGCTAGAGTTATTGTTAGAATTATTACTAGAACTATTAGATGAGTTATTTGATGAATTATTAGAATTGTTGTTATTACTTGGAGAATCATCATCGTCGTCATCGTCATCATCGATAATTGTTGTTAAGCGACCATTACTAACATAGAAAGTTGCGGATGATATAGATTTTAATAGAACACCTTCATGAACAGCTTGATCGACAACTTCTCCAGATTCTCTTGAACTATCTTGTTCTCTAAAGCTACATGAGATACCTTTTTTAGAACACCAACTACTTACATAATATCTATCATAGCCAATGAAATTTGGCATTCTTTCTAATTTAGCTCCGCCAGTTAACCCTTGACCAATTAATGGAGTGGTATAGTCTTCATTATAATTTATTTTAAATGTTTTTACAGGTTTTTCGGTTTCTTGTCCAAGATTGATTTTCATTGCTTTAACGATAGCTTCTAATGATTGAGGATAGTATCCTAAAGCACTTGTATAAGAACCAGATGCTGGTAGATAGACTGGTAAACTATAATAGGCAAGGTATGTCTTTTTAATAGAGATTGATGAAGATGAAGTAGTGTTTTGCAACATATCTTTGCCAACGTTATATATAGAAAGAATTTGTTGAGTTGTCATGTTAGTTTCTAAATTATTTGATACAGCTGTTAAAATATTTTCAAAGTCTTTGACGCTTCTTAGTGTTTTAACTTTTTTAGCCATTGCTTCTATAATATCTTGTTGATGTTTGTTTCTAGCAATGTCTGATATTGCGTATAAATGACGGCATCTAGCGTATGCAAGAGCTTGTTCACCATTTAATTGTTGAACACCTGTTTTCATACAAACTAGGTTAGAACCAAATTGTCTTTTAGAATTTTGTTCACATACTTGACCAATATGCTTGTCATCATATGAAAAGTCTGGTTTTTCGACATCAACACTAACACCACCAAGAGCATCTACTAAGTCAACAACGCCTTGGAAATTCATTTTAACGTAATAATCGATATCTATTTTAGTTAATTGTTTGATAGTACTTATAACACATGATGAACCATAAGCAGCAGATGAGTTTATTTTAGCATAACGATTATTATTACAAGCAATTGGAACGTACATATCTCTTGGAATACTAAACATAGTAGCAGTTAAAGTACTAGGATTAAATGTTACCATAATTAATGTATCACCATTAAATGCTTGATTAGCAGTTAAACCATTTTTTTCTGAATCAACTCCCATTATTAACATTGTAAATGGTTCAGTTAAATCTTTTTTAGAACTTGTTTTTAAAACTTCAGCATCTTTATTAGTTTGTTCTTCGCTATATTCATAAAGTACTTTAACGTCATTTGCAATATTTGGATAGGCATCATCTTGGCCAAATAAAATAGCATAGTTACTTGAAACAAAGCATGCATCAATTTTTTTATTGTATAGATCTTTTAACATTGATTGATAATCTTCATAAGTTTCTATTTTATTGGATAAATTATTATTTTTTATTATTTTTTTAGCTAAGTTATTTCCTTCAATATCATCTTCTGATTCAATCATCCCAATAACTGAGCTACTATTAAATTTCGTCTCTTTTAGAGCAATCATGTTAGAGGTGTATAGAATTTTTTCATGGTTAATATTTTCTAAAGCACCATATACTTTGTTAATGTAGTATGATGAAACACCAAAGATTGGACAAAATATAAGAGTTATAATTGTTAAGAAAATAAATGTTTTTTTCTTTTTTGACAGCATACATAGAAGACCTGCCAGGGAATATATAGCAAACCATACTGCAAAAATGATAATAGCTATCATTCTTAGTGTAGTTTCAATACCTTTTAAATGTAAAATTCCATAAATAAAATAGATAAAAGTTGCCAAGTAAGCTAAAATTGTTACAAAATAAAAGAATCTTTGAACTTTGCTTACTTTTTTCATTTTTTTTGTTAAGACTTTCGTAGTAACCACTCCTTACTAATATTATTGTATATATCATATCATAATTTATTTTTTATAACAATTGTTACTTAAAACTTGTGTTACCTTTACAGTTATGGACATTTTGGCACGTTGTTATCTTGAGATGGTTATGTTATAATGGTTATGAATGATAGTAAGGAGTGATTAAATGGTTAAAAAGACTATCTATGTTTTGATTTTATTTTTTACTTTGTTTTTAACTGTTGATGCTCTTGGAAATTACAATGGTATAATTAGTGCAGATGCTTTGGTTGTGCATGAAAGTTCTATTCGTGGTTCAGCTACTATTACAGAGCTAGCATATGGTACGAGAGTTTTTGTTTTAGATGATAAAGCAGGAGGCTCTTATGGTACAAAGATTACTTTTGATAATGGTAAAACGGGTTTTGTTTCATCTTCTTATGTGTTAAATGTAGATGCAGCGATGTTAACGAGTGGTGGTAACTATGATGAATATTGTAATGCTTTAGTAACAAAAGGCTTTCATAGATCTTATTGTCCATATCTTTATTATTTACATACTAAATATCCTAATTGGAATTTTGAAGCTCAAAAGATTGGTAAAACATTAAATGAAGTTGCTTTAGAAGAAGAAGGTAAAACAGTTTTACAAACTAGTAACTCTAATTATTGGTTGAACTCTAACTATATTGAGGGCAGTTATTACTATATTAATGCAGCTACTATTATGTCTTTTTTGGATCCTAGAAATAGTTTGTTTGAAAAACATATTTTTCAATTTTTAGATTTGCAGAGTTCAAAGGATATTTCAAATAATGCTGCGATGAGTAAAATAGTTGGGAATGGTAATTTATCTAAATATCTTGATGAATTTAAGCAAGCTGGAGCTAATAATGGTGTTAATCCATTGCATGTTTTATCAAGAAGTATTCAAGAAGGAGCTAATAGTCAAACATATTCTTCTGTTTCGGGAACATATTCGACTACTTATAATAGATATTCTGCTGATGGTTATTCACTCGATGGTTATTATAATTTCTTTAATATAGGTGCTTATGCTGATTCCGTTTATCCATATACTGTACAACGTGGTTTAGCGTATGCTTCAGGTTTTATTAGTGGAGCATCATGTGTGTCTTTTTTAGAAAATGGAACTCCTTATTATGACAATAATAAATGTGGAGCATTAAGCTATCAACGACCATGGAATACAACGGCAAAAGCTATATCAGGTGGAACAGAATTTATTAGTGAAGGTTATATAAAAAAGGGACAAAATACAGGATATTATCAAAAATTTAATATATCACCAACAACTTCATATCCTCTTTATTCACATCAATATATGACGAACATTTATGCTCCAGCTAGCGAAGCTAGTACGATGTATACGGCCTATAAAGCTGGTAATTTACTTTCTTCTAATTTTAATTTTATCATTCCAGTTTTTGAAGGAATGGGTGATGATACGGTACAACCGGTTGATAAGAGTAGTAATAATAATCTAAGTAGTTTAGTTATAGAAGGCTCTAATATAGCTGGTTTTGATAAAGATCGTGTTGAGTATTCTTATAATATAACGACTGATAAGACAGAAATTCAAGTAACTGCTACTCCTGAGGATAGTAAGGCGACAGTAAGTGGTGTTGGAACGGTTGCTTTTGATGCTTTAAATAATGCGGTTGTTCAAGTTGTAGTAACAGCTGAAAATGGTAATACAAAAACATATGTAGTTTATGTTAAACGTATTATTCCTGATGTTCCAGTGATTAAAGCAATTGATGTTGTAAATAAAATGGGAGTACGTGTTAATGGTGATGTAATGTATGGAATTTCACCTGGTATGCAAATTGGAACAATTGTAAATACTGTTACAGCTAGTGGAGGTAGTGCTATACTTTCGGATGTTAATGGTAATGTTTTATATTCTGGTCTTTTAGTAACAGGAAATCGAATTACGATTAATGGAACAAATGATGCATTAGTTTACACTATTGCTGTTCGTGGAGATACTAATGGTGATGGAAATGTTTCAATTGTTGATTTATTACAAATTCAAAAACATATATTAGGAAAAGGAAATTTAGATGGTTACAGAATGTATGCTGGAGATACGAATTATGATGGTAAAATATCAATTGTTGATTTATTACAGATTCAAAAACATATATTAGGAAAAGGAAATTTATAGGAGTTGTTTATGAAAAAATATATAAGTTATTTGAGTACATTTTTGATTATAAATATACTATTTGTATTAAATGTTGAAGCTGCTAGTTTTAGTGTGCGTGCTAGTTCAAGTACAGTAACGGTAGGAAATACTGTTACTGTTACAGTTGCCGTTACAGGCGCATCTGGTTGGGAATATTGTATAAATTATGATTCAGCAATGTTTACCTTAACAAGTGCACCAACTGATACTGGTGGTAGATGTGTAAAAACTGGTAGTACTTTGATTGGTTATAGTAATGTTAAGTTTAAATTTAAAGCTAATAAAAGTGGATCAGGAACTTTTTCATTATCAGGAGCAGCAGCTTACAATGATGATGGAGCAGCTTTATCGTCTTCGGTTGGAAGTGCAACGGTAACAGCTCGTACGCAATCTGAAATACAAGCTACATATAGTAGTAATGCTGATTTGAAGTCTCTTGTTATAGAAGGTTATACTTTAACTCCAGATTTTAACAAAAATGTTACTGATTATACATTAGAAGTTCCAAACGAAGTAGAAAGAGTAGCTATTAGTGCTGTTAAAGATGATACTCATGCACAAGTAAGTGGTGGAGGAAGTGTTGAACTTTCAGAAGGTCTTAATAAGGTTACAATTGTAGTAACAGCTCAAAAAGGAAACGTAAAAAAATATAATATAAATATTACGCGAAAAGAACTAAATCCTATAAATGTTACTGTTGATGGAAAGAGTTATTCGGTTGTAAGAAAAAAAGAGTTGTTGGTAGCACCTAATTTATTTGTAGATAGTACGACAATGATTAATGATGAAGAAGTTGTTTGCTTTAAAAATGAAGCAACTAATTTAACTCTAGTTGGCTTAAAAGATGAAGAAGGAAAAATTGCTTTATATATTTATGATGGTAATAATTATACATTGTTTAAAGAATATGCTACAGAGGCCGTTACTATAATACCTTATGAACCAGATAAAAAAATTAAGGGATTTGATAAGGATAAAGAAATAGAAATTGGTGATATTAAAGTAAAGATCTATTATCAAAATGAAGATGATAATTTAGTATTAGTTTATGGAATGAATTTAAAAAATGGTGAAAAAGCTTGGTATACTTACGATATTAAAGATGGGACTTTGCAGAAATATTATGAAGATAATAATATGAATGCTAATGTTCAAGGAAAAAATACTTATTTTATTTTAACAATTGTGTTTGGTTGTGGTTTAGCTGTTGCATTTTTACTTGTAATAATTTTATTATTAGTTAATAAGAAGATTAAAAATAAAAACAAAAAATTAATTGATATGATTGAAAGTAAAAGTAAAAAGCTTGAAGGTAATAAAGAAAATAACGAAAAAGAAGAAGAAAAAGATCTTGAACCCAAAAAAGAAGATTCAGAAAGAAATATAGATAAAGATGAAGTTGATTCATCAAATATAGAAAATCGAGAATCAGAAGAAGATAATCAGGTCGAAGAAGAATCTGAAGAAAAAGTTATTGATGAAGTTTCAGAAATGGAAAAAGAAATTATAAATAATATAGCTTCTGCTAATGATAAAAATTTTGAGGAAGAAACAAGTGAACTTGATTTTAGTAATGATGAAACAATGACAAATGATATTGTTGATGATGTAACTTTAGAATCAAGTATAGTTAGAGCAGAATCTAATGTATTATCTAAAAAAGATTTGAAAAGATTAGCCAAGGAACAAAAAAAGTTGCGTGAACAAGCTCAAAAAGAATTTTTAGATGATAAAACATTTGTAAATAGTGCTTTTGATAAATATGTTCGTGAAGAAACAGAAGTATTGCCAATAATTGATGAAAAAAGTAATAAAAAAACAAAGAAAAAAGAAAAATAATTTTTCTTTTTTTAAAAATTAGCAGTTTGAGGTAATATGGGGTATAATGTAAATAGGTGAAGTTTATGAATTTTAATGTAAATAATCATAATATATTTTTAATAATATTTGTAACTTTTTTAGTTAGTGCTTTATTGGTTCCATTTGTCAAAAAGATGGCTTTACATGTTGGAGCTATGGATATTCCTAATAGTCGAAAAGTTCATACAAAACCAATGCCTAGAATGGGTGGCTTAGCTATCTTTGCTTCGTTTTTAGTAGGTTATATGTTTTTTGGTAAAATGTCATTACAAATGTTATCAATTTTAATAGGTGGTTTTATAATAATATTAGTGGGAATTTTTGATGATATTAAACCAGTATCTGCAAAGATTAAATTTATGATTCAGACTGTGGCGGCATGTGTTGTGGTTTTTTATGGTAATATTGTTTTGAATCATATTGATGTTCTGGGTTTTAATATGGATTTTCCTGCTCCTTTTAATTATATAATTACAATATTTTTAATATTAGCAATAACTAATGCTATAAATTTAATTGATGGTTTAGATGGTTTGGCAGCAGGTGTATCTTCAATATATTTTGCGACAATCTCTATAATTGCATTTATGTTAGATCGTATGGCTGGTTTGGATACGACGTTATCTTTAATAATGTTGGGGGCAACCTTAGGCTTTTTAGTTCATAATTTTAATCCAGCAAAGATATTTATGGGAGATACTGGTAGTTTATTTTTAGGTTTTATAATAAGTATTATTGCATTATTAGGATTTAAAGCAACAACGTTGACATCTTTGATTGTTCCATTATTAATATTAGCAATACCATTATTTGATACAACTCTAGCTATTTTTAGAAGATTATTAAAAGGTGAAAGTATTGGTACACCAGATAAAGATCATTTTCATCATCAATTATTAAAAATGAAATTTAGTGTTAAAGCAACAGTTCTTATTATTTATGGTATTAATATTTTGTTTGCTAGTGTTTCAATCTTTTTTGTATTAGGCGATCAAAAAGTGGCGATTGCGATTTATGTTGCCTTAATGATTTTATTATTATTCTTAGTCTTAAAAACAGACATTTTGTTTATGCATAATAAGGATAAAAAAGAAAGTAAAGAAGAGTCTTAAATAGGCTTTTTTCTTTTGCTTTAAAAAATATTATGATAAAATGAAGATAGGGTGATACTTTATGAAATTCAGTGTAATTGTTCCAGTTTACAATGTTGAAAAATATTTGAAAAAAT
This sequence comes from uncultured Mycoplasmatota bacterium, assembly GCA_900552975.1. Classification (GTDB taxonomy): domain Bacteria; phylum Bacillota_I; class Bacilli_A; order RF39; family UBA660; genus Coprovivens. The sequence continues at coordinate 7,599 of UWSL01000065.1, forward strand.
GTATAGAAAGTATCTTAAAGCAAACTTATGAAAATTTCGAATTGATTATTGTTAATGATGGAAGTACAGATAGTTCAGTGGATGTTATTAAAAGTTTTGATGATAAAAGAATTAGATTTTTTGATTGTACTAATAGTGGGGTAGCTGTTGCTAGAAATTTTGGAATTAGTAAATGTACGGGAGATTATTTTATTTTTGTTGATAGTGATGATACAATAAATGAACATTTACTAGAAAAGATAAAAAAAGTTTTAGATAAAGAAAAAGTTGATTTAGTAAAGTATCAAATTCAGATGATTGATGGAACAGAAATTACTTATAATGAACCTGATGTTTTTGAAAATTTAGATGGGGAAGAAGCTTTTAAAATTTTATTAAAAAATGATTTATTTGTTAGTCCGGTTACGTATGCTTATAGTTTGGCTTATTGGCGTAAATGTCAGTATTCCTATATACCAGGGCGTGTTCATGAAGATTTTGGTTTAACTCCAATTGTAGTAGTAAATGCTGATAGTGTAACTTCAATTGCATATAAAGGCTATAATTATTATGTTCGAGAAAATAGTATTATGACTAATAATAGTGAAGAGAGAGTAATTGCTAAAAATAATGATTCACTTGTTCAATATGATAATTTGTTAAAAATGATTGATGATATTAAGGTAAAGGCAGAGACTAGAGAATTATTTAAAAGTTATGTTTCCAATGGAATGATAAACAGATGTCGGATAATGCAAGGTAAGATATTAGATGATTATTTAGAAAAATTACAAAATAGAGATATAACTAAATATATGCTATCTGATACTTTTTTTAG
>UWSL01000066.1 GCA_900552975.1 uncultured Mycoplasmatota bacterium
AATCAGTTACCAAAAAATGCTCTTTACCTGCCGATGATGGAAAAAACTATAATACAACTATTATTTAAATATAGATGAAACAAATAAATAGTAAGTTGAAGGGAAGATGTTATATGAATAATAAAAAATATTTAGGAAAGATACTGGATATTGAAATTGATAGAGAATTTGGAAGTAAACATCCTAAACATGGTTTTATTTATCCAGTTAATTATGGTTATATTCCTAATACTATTAGTGGTGATGGAGAAGAATTAGATTGTTATTTATTAGGAGTTTTTGAACCAGTAAAGACCTTTAAAGGCAAATGTATAGCTATAGTTCATAGAACAAATGATGATGATGATAAATTAATAATTGTTCCTGAAAATAAAGAATATTCAAATGATGCAATTAATGCTTTAGTAGAATTTCAAGAACAATATTTTGAACATATAATAATTAGATAAATTTATAAAAAAGGAAGTGATTAAAATGGATATGTACCAAAAAAGAAAAATCAGAGCAGAAAAGAAAAAAGATGATAGTCCAAAAAGTTTTCCATCAGTCGAAATTAACTGGTATCCTGGTCATATGGCTAAAACTAAGAGGTTAATAAAGGAAAAGTATGATCTTATTGATATTGTTTATGAAGTAATAGATAGTAGAATACCTTATTCTTCTAAGATAAAAGATATTGATGAATTATTAAAGAATAAACCAAGAATTTTGATAATGACTAAAAAAGACTTGTGTGATTTGAAGGAAACTTTAAAATGGAAAGAATATTATGAGGAACAAGGATATTTTGTTTTGATGGTTGATTTAACTAAAAATGATTCTATTAATGAATTAGTAACTTTAACTCATGAAGTTATGAATGATGTTCAATCTAAGAGAAAAGAACAAGGAATGAGTGAAAAACAAATAAGAGCATTAGTTGTTGGAATTCCTAATGTTGGAAAGAGTACTTTGATTAATAGAATGGCAGGACGTAAAGCGGCTGTTGTTGGAAATAATCCGGGAGTAACCAAAAATTTAAGTTGGTTAAAAACAAAAAGTAATATTTTATTACTTGATAGTCCTGGTATTTTGTGGCCCAAATTAGCTAGTGAAGAGGTTGGATTAAATTTAGCAAGTATGAGTGCAATCCCACGAGATATTTTGCCAGTAGACAGAGTTGCTGTACATATTTTGAATAAATTGAATGATTTTTATCCACTTTTCTTAAAACAGAGGTATAATATTGAGAAAATGGATAATGATGAGCTAGAAAATATCTATGATATTATAGGAAAAAAAATGGGGGCTATTGTGTCTGGTGGTGAAATAGACTATGATCGTGTAAGTAGGACTATTTTGGAAGATATAAAAAATGAAAGAATAAAAGGAGTAACATTTGATAGGAAAAATAAGGAGTAGGTGTAGTACTTAATGAAAAAAGAGCAGTCAAAAGAAGATTTACTGAAGTATGAGAAAGAGTTATATAAAAAGGGTTTTAAATTAATTGCAGGAACGGATGAGGTTGGTAGGGGACCTTTAGTTGGACCGGTTGTTGCAGCCGCAGTTATTTTACCCAAAAATTATCAACTTGATGGTTTGACTGATTCCAAAAAATTATCTGAGAAAAAACGTGATAAATTTTATGACATTATTATGAAAGAAGCTGTCAGTGTTGGCATTGGTGTTGTTGATGCTAAGACGATTGATGAAATAAATATTTTGGAAGCTAGTAGATTAGCTATGAAAAAAGCAATTATGAATCTAAAGATTGTGCCAGAATATGTTCTTTCGGATGCAATGAAATTAAACAATATAGATATTCCTTATACTGATATTATCCATGGAGATGCTTTGTCGCTATCAATAGCGGCAGCATCTGTTATTGCTAAAGTAACAAGAGATCGAATGATGTATGAACTTGATGTGCAGTATCCTTTGTATGGTTTTGCTAAACATAAAGGTTATCCAACGAAATTACATTTAGAAAATTTGCGTAAATATGGGGTTTTAGATAACTATCGTTTTAGTTATAAGCCGGTTAAAGAAATATTAATGGAAAAAGGTAGGGAGTGATTAGATGAAGATTTTTACAAATAAAGTTTTTAAAAACTATTTTACGATGATGTTGGCTTTGACTTTTCTAGAACTTATTTTTCGTCTAGTAATGAAATTGCCAATTTTAGATTGGGCTTGTTTAAGAATATTTTTAGAAGTTAATATTATTTCTTTAGTATTAAGTACCATTTTTTCTTTTTGTGGAAGGATTTTAGGAGATATTTTATCTTTTGTGGCAACTTTAATTTTTACAATTTATGCAATTGGCCAAGCTGGTTTTGAAAATTATTTAGGAGTTTATGTATCTTTTGGAACTTCTTCACAATTAGGAGCAGTTACTGACTATTTTAAAGATTATTTGGATAGTTTTAATCCAAAATTTTGGTTAATGCTTATACCTGTTGCTGCAATGGGAATATTTTATATTTTGTTTGAACGTCGTTTCTATATTATTGAAAGAAATGAAATAATTGATTTTTCAGATAAATTTGATTCATTAGAGAGAAAAGAACAAAATGAAAAAGAAAGATTTAAGTTCCGTAAAAAAATAGCTAAAAATTCTAAAATTAATGCAATGGTGATGGCAGTTGTTTTAGGAATATTATTTTATTTAACTTTGACACTTTCATTTATGCAAAATGATATTCAACTTAAAAGTACAAAATCACTACTTTTAAATCCAGATATGCCAAATATTGCTGTTGGACAATTTGGAATTGCTAGTTATGGTTTATTAGATGTTAAGTCAACTTTAATGCCTAGTTCTTCAACGACAGAAGAATCTTATGATACATATAAAAAAGTTGAACAAGTAAAAAGTGATTATACAAGATATATAGATGATACAACTTGGGAAAGTTTAATTAAAGATGAAACTAATAGTAATTATAAGACTTTGAGTAACTATTATATAAGTCAAAAAATAACGGATAAAAACGATTATACTGGAATGTTTAAAGATAAAAATTTGATTGTTATTATGATGGAATCAACTTCAACAATTGCTATAAATCAAAAGTATTTTCCTAATCTTTATAAAATATATAATGAAGGTTGGTCTTGGACTAATGCGTACAGTCCTCGTAATTCATGTTCAACAGGAAATAATGAAATGAGTGGTATGACAAGTCTATATACAATTAATAATACTTGTACTGCTAATATTTATAAAAATAATAAGTATCCAGAATCTTTATTTAATTTGTTTAAAAACGCGGGATATACAACATCTAGTTATCATAACTATACAGAAAAATATTACGCAAGAAAAACTATTCACCCTAATATGGGAAGTGATCATTATTATGGAGTAACAGAGTTAGGTATTCCGTATAGTAATGCTTATAAAGAATGGCCAAGTGATGTTGAATTGATGGATAAATTTTTAAATATTACGGAAGATCAAGATAAATTTATGGCTTGGATTACAACAGTAAGTTCACATCAACCATATACTCAAGATAGTGAACTTGGTAATTTGTATCTAGATATGTTTAAAGATACTAATTATGATATGTCTTTAAAAAGATATTTATCAAAATTAAAAGTTTTGGATAATGCTTTAGGAGAATTACTTGATGGTTTAAAAGAACAAGGAAAATTAGATGATACGGTTATTGTTTTGTATGGAGATCACTATCCTTATGGTCTTACTGATAGTACAATAAATCAATATATGGATTATGATGTATCAGAAAATAATGAGGTTGACAGAACACCTTTTGTTATTTATAATTCTGGTTTGACAGCGACAAAACATGATGAATATACAACTTATATGAATATTCTACCAACTGTAGCTAACTTGTTTGGCTTAGATTATGACCCTAGATTATATGCTGGAACGGATTTATTGAGTAAAGATTATGTTAGTCGTGCTTATTTTGCAAATGGTTCATGGCAAGATGAAAAAGCTTATTATAATGCAACAACTGGTAAGATAAGTTTAAAGGATGAAAATAATGGCTATACGGCAGAAGAAATACAAGAAATTAACAAGCAAATTAATGAAAAAATTCATATGTCTAATTTAGCGATAAAAACAAATTATTTTGAATATCTTAATAGTAAGATTCATCCAGAAAAAGAATTAGAGACAACTGAAAAAAGCAAAAAAAGCAGTTAAATAAAAGAGAGGACTTGAAAAATGAAGAATCTTGTTATTGTTGAGTCGCCTAGTAAAAGTAAGACAATTGAAAAATATTTAGGTGATGATTATAAAGTAGTAGCTAGTATGGGGCATATTAGAGATTTAGCAACGAGTGGAAAGTATGGCTTAGGTGTTGATATCGAAAATGATTTTGCTCCCTCCTATATACCAATGAAGGGTAAAAAAAAGGTTATTTCAGAATTGAAAAAGTTAAGCAAAGATGCTGATACTGTTTATTTAGCAACTGACCCCGATCGTGAAGGAGAGGCTATTAGTTGGCATTTAAAAGATTCTTTAAATTTAAAGGATCATTATCAACGTGTAACTTTTAATGAAATAACAAAAGATGTTATATTAAAAGCATTTCAAGAACCACGAGACATTGATAATGATTTAGTTAAAAGTCAAGAAACACGTCGCATTTTGGACCGAATTATTGGCTTTCGTTTATCAAAATTGATGCAATCAAAAACTGGTGGTAAAAGTGCTGGTCGTGTACAAAGTGTTGCTTTAAAATTGATTGTAGATCGCGAACGTGAAATCGAAAAGTTTATTCCGGATGAATATTGGACAATAACAGCTAAATTTATTTCATTTGATGCCTTATTAGAAAAATATAAAGATAAAAAAGTTGAATTAAAAAATGAAGAAGAAGCGCAAAATGTTATTGAAAAATTAGGACCTGATTTTAAAATTGTTGATGTAACAAGTAAAGAAAAGGCTAAAAATGGAGTAATGCCTTTTAAAACAAGTACATTACAACAGGTAGCTTCTACTAGAATTTCTTTTTCTAGTAGTAAGACGATGCGTGTTGCACAAAAGTTATATGAAGGTATAGATTTAGCTAATGAGACCGTTGGTCTTATTACATACATGCGTACAGATAGTGAACGATTAAGTCCACAATTTGTTAATGAAACTTTTAAATTTATTGAAGAAACATATGGAAAAAAATATGTTGGAGCAGTTAAAAAACAAAAGAAAAATGAAAATATGCAAGATGCTCACGAAGGTATAAGAGTTACAAGTCCCTATCGTACACCAGAATCTTTGAAAAAATATTTAACGCCAGATGAATTTAAACTATATAGTTTGATTTATGCAAGAAGTATTGCTAGTTTAATGAGTAATGCTAAAGTAAAAGCGACATCTGTTACTTTAGAAAATAATGATTATTATTTTAAAACAACTGGAAGTATCTTAATTTTTGATGGTTACTTAAAAGTATATAAAGACTATGAACAAAATGAAGATGTTATCTTGCCAGAATTAAGTGTTGATATGTTAGTACAAGCACTAGAAGTGTTAAAGGAACAACATTTTACTAAACCGTTGCCTCGCTATACAGAAAGCTCTTTAATTAAGGAGCTAGAAAAACTTGGCATTGGTCGACCTAGTACTTATGCGACGATTATGGAAACGATTAAAGCACGTGATTATGTAAAAGTTGAAGATAAAAAATTTATACCAACTAAAGTAGGAATTGAAACAACAGATAAATTACAGGAATTCTTTAGTGATATTGTAAATGTTAAATATACTGCAAATATGGAACAAGAACTTGATGAGATTGCGGAAGCTAAAATCGATAATGTGAAGGTTTTACGAGAATTTTTTGATAAATTTGAACCAGAAGTAGAAGATGCTTTTAAAAATATGGAGAAAAAGGCCGCCGAAGAAACTGGGGAGAAATGTCCTAATTGTGGCAGTCCGCTGGTTATTAGAAATGGTCGTTATGGTGAATTTGTGGCTTGTTCAAATTATCCAGAATGTAAATATATAAAAAAAGAAGAAGTAAAAGAAGTTATTGTTTGTGATTGTCCTAATTGTGATGGGAAGATTATTGAACGAAAAAGTAAACGTGGAAAATTATTTTATGGATGTAATAATTATCCAAAATGTAAAACGGCTTATTGGGATAAGCCAACGACTAAGAAATGTCCTAAATGTGGCGAAATTTTATTAGATAAAAATGGTAAAATTCATTGCAGTTCTTGTGATTATGTTGAAGAGTAGGAAAAATCCTGCTTTTTTTCTTGACTAAGTGTATTCAAAAAATTATAATTTTTTTAGTAAAGTATTGATACGAGGTGATATTATGAATGAAAAAAGTGCTAGTAAAAAAGAAATTGTCAAAAAATTATTGAAACAAGAAATAGATTCACAAACAGAAGATGAATTGTTAGAAATGTTAATTGATAAACCAATTTCCATTGATATTGATAAGGAAGAAAGTCAAAACTTAACGTTTGGTGATAAAGTAGCAGATAAGGTAGCAGAAATAGCTGGTTCATGGCCATTTATCATTTGTTTTTCATTATTTTTAATGGGATGGGTTATTTTTAATGGAGTATTATTAATGGATAGTGCTATTGATCCATATCCTTTTATTCTACTTAACTTAGTTTTATCATGTATAGCTGCTTTGCAAGCACCAATAATTATGATGAGTCAAAATAGACAAGCCAAAAAGGATAGTTTACGTAATCAAAATGATTATCAGGTAGATTTGAAAAGTGAATTAATATTAGAAGATTTACATGATGATATTAGAAAACTTATTAATAATCAAAATAAAATAATTAAATATATTGAAGAAAAAGAAAACATCAGGGAATAAAATATCAGGAAATGATGTTTTTTTTTTAAAGTAGTTAATTAGCATACTTTATGTTATAATTCTTCTTAGGTGGATTTTATGAAACAAGAAAATATAAGAAATTTTTCAATTATAGCACATATAGATCATGGAAAGAGTACTCTAGCGGATCGTATTTTGGAAATAACTGGTGGAGTAGATAAACATGATATGAAAGATCAAATGCTTGATAGTATGGATTTAGAGAGAGAAAGAGGTATTACAATTAAGTTAAATGCTGTATCTTTGAAGTATCGTTATAAAAATGATGATTATTTTTTACATCTTATAGATACGCCAGGTCATGTTGATTTTAGTTATGAAGTTTCTCGTAGTTTGGCGGCTTGTGAAGGAGCTATTTTAGTTGTTGATGCAGCTCAAGGAATTGAAGCTCAGACTTTAGCTAATTTGTATTTGGCAATGAACGATGATTTAGTAATAATACCAGTTATTAATAAAATTGATTTGCCTAATGCTGATGTTCCAAAGGTTTTGAAAGAATTACATGACGTTTTAGGTTTTAAAGAAGATGAAGTTTTATTATGTAGTGGTAAAACTGGTCAAGGGGTTGAAGATTTAATTAAAGCGGTTATTGATCGAATTCCGGCACCTAAAATTAATAATGATGCATCAACAAGAGCCTTGATTTTTGATAGTCATTTTGATCCTTATCGTGGAGTTGTGGCTTTAGTAAGAGTTTTTGATGGAGAAATAAGTAAAAAAAGTAAAATTAAGATGTTAGCATCTGGTGATAGTTATGAAGTTGTTGAACTAGGTATTAATCATCCAAAAGAGGAATTGAAAGATAAATTAGTTTCTGGAGAAGTTGGGTTTGTATGTGGGTCGATCAAAGATATTCAAAGTGTTCAAGTAGGTGATACTATTACGACGTTAGAAAATGAAAGTAAGGTTCCATTACCTGGTTATCAACCAATGAAACCAATGGTTTATTCAGGAATATTTCCTATTGAACCTAATAAATTTCCAGCGTTGCGTGAAGCTTTAGAAAAATTAAAATTAAATGATGCAGCTTTAACTTTTGAACCAGAAACCTCAGAAGCATTAGGTTTTGGTTTTAGAACAGGATTTTTAGGTTTGTTACACATGGATATTATCATGACCAGATTAAAAAGAGAATTTGATTTGGATGTAATAGCAACAAGTCCTTCCGTAATTTATGAAGTTACAATGACAAATGATGAGATTTTGATGATTGATAGCCCATCAGCTATGCCAGATCGTGGTAGTATTAAAGAAATAAAAGAACCATATATAAGAACTAATATTATTGTTCCTAGTGATTATATAGGTCCTATTATGGAACTATGTCAAGGAAAAAGAGGCGATTATATTAGTATGGAATATATTGATCCTACAAGAGTTAATATTCATTATGAAATACCACTAGCTGAAATTGTTTATGACTTTTTTGATAAATTAAAAAGTATGACTAAAGGATATGCTTCTTTTGATTATGAAATATGTGGATACAAAAAGTCGGATTTAGTAAAGATGGATATTTTAATAAAT
>UWSL01000067.1 GCA_900552975.1 uncultured Mycoplasmatota bacterium
TAATAATAGAAAGAATTTATTATATAAAAAAATATCTATTTGATATAGATATTATTTTAAAACAGTATTAGATAAGTTACTTATAAAGTCATTCATAATAGTTAAATATGTATCATTGTTTTTTCTTTCTTCGTCAGATAAAGTAGTCATTGGGTTTATTTCAACAACGTTAGCACCATAATTATCAATTAAATCTTTGATAGGATCTGGAAGATTTTTTTTGTCTTTAACAAAGATTGTTTGATATTCTTTATTTTTGAATTTATTTTTAATAGTATTGGTTATATCATTTTCGTTAGCAACAGATATAGTATTAAAGCCATAAGAATCTAAAAATTTAAAAGAATTATCACCTACAACAATTGTTTCTTTGCCGTTGGCTTTAGCTGTATCAGCAATATTTTTAATTTGAGCATCGAGAATAGATAGATCTTCTTCTAAATTTTTATAATTTTTTTCAATCTTTTCAGCTGCATATTTACTTGAACTTAGTTCTTCTAAGTCGGTTCGAATAGTATTAGCAAGCATTAAATAATTATTAGGACTTAACCATAATTCTTCAACACCATTGGTGTATTTTAACCCATAAGAAACATCAACTATTTGAATTTTTTTATTTTTATTAATAAGAGTACGTGCTATTTCTTTTTCGTCAGATAAACCATTGTATATAAAGATATTAGTATTTTGAGCATAATTATTGATTTGTTTTTTTGTTAACTTGTAAGTTGTTGTATCAATACCATTTGGATAAATTGATGAAATTTTACTATTTGAATCATATAATCTTGATACTAAGTATTCTATAGGGTAGATGGTTGTGGTAATGTTAGCACCTTCAATATCATTATTATTAAAACAACCACTTAAACTAAAACAGACAATTAGTAAAGTTAAAATTATAGATATTTTCTTTTTCATATTTATTAGGCCTCGCTTCATTATTTTATCAATATAATTTTACTATAATTTGCTTAGTTTGTAAAACATATTATTTTTAATGTACTGATAAATGAAATCAAGTCATATGATAACATAATAAATGAGTGGAAGCAACGTGATAAATGAATGTTTAAGGTAGTAAAACAAGGATTTATTTGATATAATTGTCTAGGTGGTAAAGATGAACTTTTTAGATAAATTTGGAATAAATATAAAAAATAAAGAATTGTTATTGACGGCTTTAACTCATTCATCTTATTCTAATGAACATGCTTGTGAGAGTTATGAAAGATTAGAATTCTTGGGAGATGCTGTTTTACAGATTTTAATGAGTGATTATTTATATCGTAATATGCATTTATCAGAGGGTGATATGAGCAAAACACGTGCTGGATATGTTTGTGAGTCAGCTTGTTTTGAGTATGCGAAAAAAATCAATTATATGCCATATATTAGGGTTGGTAAAGGACAACTTGGTAATGTTAATGAAACAATTGTTGCTGATGTTTTTGAAAGTATTATGGGATGTATTTATTTAGATCAGGGACTTGCTAAAGCAAAAGAATTGTTTGTTCAAGTAGTTATTCCTTGTGTAAAAAATCATAATTTATTTTTGGGTGATTATAAAAGTAAATTGCAAGAACTTGTTCAAACTAGTAAAAAGTCTTTAGAGTATAAACTTGTTGGTGAAAGTGGTCCAGCTCATGATAAAGTTTTTGAAGTAGAAGTTGTTATTGGTGATATTGTTTATGGTCGTGGTAGTGGAAAAAGCAAAAAAGAAGCTGAACAAAAAGCTGCAATGGATGCCTATAATAAACAAGCTAAATAGGTGATATTATGTATTTGAAGAGTATTAGAGCAAATGGCTTTAAGTCGTTTGCAGATAAGATAGAATTAGATATAAATAAGGGAATTACCGCTGTAGTTGGTCCTAACGGTAGTGGAAAAAGTAATATTGTTGATGCTGTTAGATGGGTAATGGGTGAACAATCAGTTAAGGCTTTACGTGGTGATGCTTCAATGTCAGATGTTATTTTTGCTGGAAGTGGATCGCGTCAGGCGTTATCTCGCGCTTGGGTAAGTTTAACTTTTGATAATACTGATCATTATTTGAAAAGTGAATTTAATGAGATTGAAATAAAAAGAATAGTTTATAAAACAGGTGAGAATGAATATTACATAAATAATTCTAAAGTACGTCTTAAAGATATCACAGATTTATTTTTAGACAGTGGTGCTGGTAAGGAATCTTTTAATATTATTTCGCAAGGTGCTGTTGTAGATGTTGTAAATAGCAAACCAGAAGATCGTCGTAGTATCTTTGAAGAAGCAGCTGGTGTTTTGAAGTACAAAAAAAGAAAAGATGAATCTTTTAGAAAATTACAAAAGACGAATGAAAACATTGCTCGTGTTAATTTATTGATTGATGAATTATTAACAACTTTAGAACCTTTAAAACAACAAAGCATTGTAGCTCAAAAATATCTTGATTATAAAGAAAGCTTAGAACAAATAGAAATTGCTTTATTAGCCAATGATATAACGCAAATAAACGTAGAATATAATGAAGTTAAAGAGAAAGTAAAACAGTTGACGGCAGATATTGAAGGAATGGAATTTGACAATAGTAGTGGAAATTCGAAAATTGATCAATTGAAGTTAGAATCTTTAAAATTAGATGATGAAATAGAAAAAAAGAATGCTGAAGTATTGAAAATTATTAACGAAATATCAGATTTACAAAGTAAGAAACAAATTACTGTTGAACGAAAAAAATATGAAGTTGATGATACTAAATTACAGAATAATATTATTGCTTTAAAAGAAGAAATATTGGGAATTAATAATAATGTTGAAGGATTGAATAAAGATTTAGCAATACTGGAAGGAGATATAAATACTAAAAATTTACAAGAACTTGAGCTAAGTAAGGTAAAAAATCAATTAGAAGATGAACGTAATAAGAAAGTAACAGAAATTAGTTTGTTAAATAAAGATGTTATGAATTTAAATAATAAAATTGATATTATAAATGAAAATATTGTTAATGATACAAAGTTACCTTTTGGTGTTAAAAGTGTCATTAATAATGTTCGTTTGAGAGGAATTTGTGGTGTTTTAGGTAAACTTCTTGAAGTCGATAATAAGTATGGTATTGCTATTGAAACTGCTTTAGGAGCTAATATAAATGTCGTTGTTGTTGAAGATGTGGAAAAGGCCAAGACGGCTATTGAATATCTGAAAGAAAATAAATTGGGTAGGGCAACTTTTTATCCAATTTCTGTTATTAAACCGAGATTTATTGAACAAAGAATAATTGATTTAGTAAAAAAGGAAAAAGGTTTTATTGGAATAGGTGCTGAACTAGTTAAGTATGATAAAAAGTATAAAGATATTGTATTTAATCAGTTAGGAAATGTGTTAATTGTGGAAAATCTTGATTCTTTGAATAAAATTGCTAAATTGATTGATTATAAATATCGTTTAGTTTCTTTGGAAGGTGAAGTTTCGCAAGCTGGTGGAGCATTAACAGGTGGTACTTTAAAAAATAATAATGGTTTAATAAACCAAAAAAGAGAATTAGAAACTTTGCAAAATGATCTTGCAGCTAAAAGTTCGCGCTTAAAGATGCTAGAAATTGAAATGAATAGTTTAGAACAAAAGTATCGTGAAGCTTTACTTAATTACGAAAATAATGAACGAGAAATTTTACTTTTGAATGAAAAGAAAAATCAAAAAAAAGAATATTTGAGTACAATTTTGGATAATTTGAATGGTAAGCAAGCGGAATTAGATGGAACGCTTAATGTAAGTAATAATTCTTTAGATAAAGAACTTGATGAGATTTTGAATAATTATTATCAAGCTGTAGCTTTAAAAGAAAATCTTGAAAAAGAACTTAATAAATTAAAAAGTGAGCGATCAGAATTGGGAGTTACAATAGCTGATTTAGAGAGAAAATATCGTGAAGTCAATTCCAAATATAATCAAAAGCAAAATGAATTAAAAATGGCAGAAGTTAAAGTAGGCAAGTTAGATGTAAAATTGGATAATTTATTAATGAATTTAAATGAAAATTATGGAATGACTTATGAAAGAGCTAAGGAAGACTATGAACTTGATGTTGATGCAGATATGGCTCGTATCAAGGTAAATAATTTGAAAGTTAAAATTAAAGATTTAGGCGAAGTAAATACTGGTTCAATTGCTGAATATGAAAGACTTAATACAAGATATGAATTTTTGAGGACACAACGTAATGATTTAGAAAAGTCAGTTAGTGATTTATTAGCTGTAATTGGCGAAATGGATGAAATAATGAAAAAACAATTTTTAGAAACTTTCTTAAAAATAAAGGATGAATTTGAAGTTGTCTTTAAAAAATTATTTAAAGGTGGCGAAGGAGTTTTAGAATTAACAGATCCAGATAATATTTTAGAAACAGGCATTAATGTTTCTGCTTTGCCACCAGGTAAAAAACTTAACTCTATTGCATTGCTTTCTGGTGGTGAGAAAACCTTAACAGCGATTGCCTTATTGTTTGCTATTTTAAATGTAAAACCGGTTCCTTTTGTTATATTAGATGAAGTAGAGGCTGCTTTAGATGAAGCTAATGTTGATGCGTTTGGTAATTATTTACAAACACGTAAAGAACGCAGTCAATTTATTATTATTACGCATAAAAAGAGAACAATGGAATATGCTGATGCTTTATATGGAATAACAATGCAAGAGTCAGGGGTAAGTAAATTAGTTAGTGTTAAATTAGAAGATAAATAGAGGTAGGTTGTGTTTTATGAAAAAAAGTTTTGTAATGAAAAATGATATAGGGATTGATGTTAATTATAGAATTTTAGCTCAAATTGATGATGAAGTTAAACATATTGTTTATACTGATCATATGCCTGCTGATAATGTACTTGGGATTCGCTTATTAGCTGGTGAAGTCAAGAATGAAAATCCTTTAATCGTTGAACATTTGCGAATAAGGGATGAAAAAAGGATAATTGAAGACTTTTTAACTCATATTGAACAAACACCAAGTAAAAAAAAGATGTCATAAGACATCTTTTTTGCTATATTGAACGATACTTTTCTTGATTTTTAAAAGGATTTTTAGGATCAATATAATCTGTAAATAAAATACCTTCTAAGTGATCCATTTCATGTTGAAAACCGACGGCAAGTTCTTCACGAACACGAATATCGTATTTTTTTCCATTTATGTCATAAGCTTCAATTGTCATACGAGCATGGCGGGGAACAATGCCAGTAGTAGGGCGATTTATACTTAAACAACCTTCACCTTCAGCTATGTAAATCATTTCTTCACTCATACTTTTGACTTTAGGATTTATGACAACATAATGCTTAAACTTACCTTCTTCAATTTCTTGGGCAAGAACAAAAATTTTTTTTGGTACACCTATTTGAATGTAAGCCAGTCCCCAACCAGCACGTAAATCATAATATTCACGAGTTTCTTCAATTTGAGACATTTCTAAGTATGTTAGCATATCATTAATATTTTTTTTATCTTCATCGGACAAAGGAAAAGTTACTTCTTGACTTTTCATTCTTAATTTTTTATCTTTTTCGTCTAAAATCTTTAAATTTGGAAGTTTTTTCATATATATCACCAACGTTAAACATTTTACCAAAAAATTAAGAAAAAGACAAATTAAAAGGACTTTCGTCCTTAGTTATTATTCCAGTTCCAACCTGCACCAATTATTATAACTAGTAAAATAAATAAGACAATCCAAATGGCTGCACCAATACCGCCACCATTAGTGTAACCAACATAGCCACAGGTAGGAGCTGACATATTATAGTTACCGTAGTAACCATTATTACCATAATAATACATACAATAACCTCCTTTACGTATCTAATATAGTTTATTAATCTTAGCGCTATTTTGACATTAAAAATATTTGTAATATATTCATTTTTTTGACATATTCATTTTTAATTGCCTTTTTATTAAGAAATAGATGTGATAAAATTACTATAAGGTGAAAGTTATGAAAAAGAATGTAAAAAATCTAAATTTTCTTTTGTTGTTCTTTATGATAGCTTATTCAGCTTTTGGCCTTTTAATGATTTTATCTGCTTCTTCGGTAGCTGCCGTTTTAAGATATAAAGTGTCGTCTAATTATTTTTTCTTAAGACAACTTATATTTTTATTAGGTGGATATGCAGCAGGATTAGTAATTATTAATGTACCTACAAAAAATTATCGGTATTTTAGTAAGATTCTTATGTATGGAATGATTCCAATACTTGGTTTGGTTTTGTTTTTTGGTAAAATAGCTGGTGGGGCTAAAGGATGGTATAAAGTTGGTAGTATAAATGTGCAGCCCTTGGAATTTATGAAAGTAATTTTGGTTATTTATATGGCAGTTTATTATAATAAGATTGCTAATAAGAAGAAAATTAATGTTATAACTTTATTATGGCCCATTATATTAGCTTTAATAACTTTTGGTTTAGTAGCGATGCAACCTGATTTAGGAGGAGCTTGCATAATAGCTTTTATAACGGCACTAATATTCTTTTCAGTTCCTTTTGGTAAAAAATATAAGAAAGGTATTGTAAAATTTGGAATTATTATATTAGCTTTGGTTGTTATTGTTATGGGAATTTTTGGCAAATCATTAATGCAATCGTATCAAGCTAGTCGTTTTAATTTTTTAAATCCGTGTTCGAGATATAGTGAAGATACAGGATACCAAGTATGTAATGGCTATATAGCTATTCATAATGGTGGGTTAAGTGGTGTTGGATTAGGTAATTCAACTCAAAAATATTTATATTTGCCAGAGGCACATACAGACTTTATTTTTGCGATTATTTGTGAAGAATTAGGATTAATTTTTGGAATAGTGATTGTTGCAGGTTATTTTATAATGTTATTTATAATTTTAAATATTGCTAAAGAAGCTGATAACTTACGTAATAGTATTTTGGCTTATGGTGTTTTTGCTTATTTACTTGCTCATATTTTAATTAATTTACTTGGTGTTTTAGGTTTAGTACCTCTTACTGGAGTTCCATTACCGTTCTTAAGTTATGGTGGTAGTTATTGCTTAAATGTTATTATTTCTTTATTTATAGTTCAACGTATTAATATTGAGAATAAGCAAGCTAAACAACGTAAAAAAATAGAAAATTTATAATAATAAAAGGAAATTCATAAATCATGTCCTTATATATAAGTAGGAGGAGATGATTTATGAATTTTTTTGAGCATATTTCAGGAAAAATAATATGGGAAGGAGTAAAATTTTTATTGTTAGTTTGTTGCTTAGTTCTTATTATTTATTTTAATTTGTTTTTTAAGCAAGAAGAAAAAGTAATTAATGATACCAATACTGAATTAATTAGCGTTGCAGATGTTGTTAAAAGTAATGAAAAAACACAACAAGAAGAAAAGATTGAAGAAGATGTTAAGTTAATTAATGTTGATTTAAAGGGTGCAGTTAAAAAAGAAGGAGTTTATACTGTTCAACTTGGTAGCACTGTTAATGATATTGTTAAACTTGCTGGAGGATTAAAAAATAATGGAACTTTAAAGAATATTAATTTAAGCAAACGTGTAGAAGATGAAATGGTTATATATGTTTATACTAATTATGAACTTAGTAAAGCAAATGTATCAAAAAAAGTTAGCGAAGAATGTGTAGTTAAACAGATTTATATCGATGACTGTCAAGGAGAAAGTATAATAAAAAGCGATAATAAAGATAGTGTGAAAAGTGATAATAACCAGGGACAGAAAAGTAATAGTAAAGTTAATATTAATACGGCTACATTAGATGAATTGATGCAATTAAATGGGATAGGTGAGGCTAAAGCCAAAACAATTATTGAATATAGAACGCAAAATGGTAATTTTGCTAAAATTGAAGATTTAATGAATGTTACTGGAATAGGAGAAGCTTTGTATCAAAAAGTTAAAGATAATATTACAGTCTAAAATATTTTATTTTATATTAGTATTTTTTGCTCTTTTATTTAGTATTATATTTTTAAAAGTATCAAAGGTAAAAACAAAGTATTTTTATACAACCAATGAGGTAGAAGGTATTATTCTTGATTATAAAGTAACTAGTAAACAAGTGACGATAGACTTAAAGGGAGAAGAACAAATTAAAGTAAAATATTCGATAAAAAATAATGATGGTATAGTAAGTAAGTTATGTTATGGTTGTAAAGTTTTAATAAAAGGTGAAATACAAACAATAGATA
>UWSL01000068.1 GCA_900552975.1 uncultured Mycoplasmatota bacterium
TATAAAACTTATCTTTAATATAATTTAAAGTTATATCAAATTTTTACTTTCTGTAATAACATTAATAAATTCTTTAGTAGATGATGTTAAAGATATTTCATCATATATTATATTAATGTCTTCAATAGGAAGTTTCTCGGCCAAATCTATTATTTGTAAATTTGGTTGATTTAAAGCTACTTTACGAGGTAAATAACCTATTCCACACCCATCTATAGTATAACTTAGCATCATTTCTGTTGTTTCTAGTTCCATAATTGGATTAGCATTAATTGTTTTTTTGTAAAATATTTCTTCAATTTTTTTACGTGTATTAGAAGTTTTTACCGGTAAAAGAAGTGGATAATTAGTTAAATCTTCTAAGCTTTTAACTTCAATTTTCAAATGTTTTGGATTATAAGCAAAGCAATATTCGTCATTTGTTAATTTAATTGTTTTTAAATCTTTATTTGGTTCTTCACCAACTATTATAAGCAAATCCAAAGTATGTTGAGTTAAAAGGTTAAATAAAGCCTTATTATTGTTGCTAGCCATTTTAATAATTATATTTGGATGTTCTTTCATAAATTTTTCAATTTTTTCTTTTAAATAATAAACACCTAAAGAAGAAGTAATTCCTATAGAAACTTTTCCTTGCATTAGTTCTTTAGTCTCTTGGAGTTGCTTTTCGCCAAGCATTAAAAAATTATAGGCTTTTTCTACATATCTTAGTAAAGTTTTAGCTTCGGGGGTTAATTCAATACCTCGATTGTTGCGATAAAAAAGGATGGTATTTAATTCATATTCAAGATTTTGAATATGTTTTGAGATTGCAGGCTGAGAAATATGTAAAACCTTCGAAGATTCAGAAAAACTTTTTGTTTTAGCAACAACATAAAAGACACGATATAGATTAAGGTTCAAATTAGTGCAAGGTAATGATGACATAGAAGCTCCCCCTTTTGTTGCCGTTTATTATAAAGACTATATTTTTTTTGTCAAGTTTTGATATAACTAATTAAAAAGCGACTATAATTTTTAGTTATAGTCGTTTAGGTTAAGAATTATTTTTTAACCATTCTGTAAATTCTTCTGCACTTAAAGCTCCTTCAGTAGCGGTTGCTACAGCACCATTTTTTATTGATAATAAAGTTGGTGTTGAAGTAAAGGCATAGTAGTTACGTAAACGATTTACTTCTTCGGTGCTCATATTAGTTATATTTAAACGGTAAGCAACTTGGTTTTGTTCTTTTAAAACATCATTAGCTATTGGTTCAAAAGTAACACAAAAGTAACAAGTTTCACTAGAAATTAAAGCCGTTATATTTTCTCCTTCAGCGATTTTAACTTCAAAATCATCAATAGATATATTTTCTATATTTGAATACTTTATTTGTTCATTTGTATCATTATTTGAGTTGTTATTTGAATTATTATTAGTTCCATCAACCGTTTCTATTTTATTGTAATTATCAGTGTTTAAAATGGTATTATTATCATTTTCTGTCTTATTATTTTTAGAGTAATTTATGCTGTAGATAATGCACCCAATAATTATGGTAATTATAGCGACACTTAAAATAATTATAATGTTACGATTTACGGGATTTCTTTTGACAACTTTGTCTTTCAAAATAATATTATCTTCGTTAAGTTTATTAACTACATCTTCAAGATTTTTTCTTTGGGAGCCATCAAAAATCATAGTTTTTTCAAGTTGTTCTGCATTTTCTTTAGCTATATCATCTATTTTTTCTTTTATCTCTTCTTTTTTTGGTTCCTTAGATTTTTTTGGTTCTAATTCCACTTTTGGTTTACTTTTCTTTTCTTCTTTTAAAGAAACTGGTTTAGTCTCAATCTTTTTTTCTAAAGAAGAAGTTTTTGTTTGAGAAAGTACTTTTTGAGCTTCTTCCGGTTGCGTTGCTGCTGATGTTTTTGAAAGTTTTTTTTCAGAATCTTTAGTTGCTACTTTAACTTTTACACTAGGATTTTTTTTTGTTTCCTGATTTTTTTTATGATGATTAGTAGCCACTTTTTTAGGAGATGTACTTTGAGATTTTAAATTAGCTCCACTATCTTTTTTGATATTTTTACTAACTTTAGTATTACTCTTTTTTGATACAGATTGTGTAGAATTCTTTTTTACTTGTGCTTTGGCAGTTTTGGCCTTGGGCTCTGATTTTTTACTTGATGTATTTTTAGTAGCTGTTTTTTTATTATTTATCTTACTATTTGTTTGATTTTTTTTCTTTTCTTCCATAGATTCACACCTTATCTTCAATATATAATATATTTTAGCATTTTTTTAACATTAAAAAAAGACCTTTTAGTCTTCTTTAATGATTTCAATAAATCTTATTGAATGAATTTTTTGTTCCTTTATTGGTTTGTCAGATGAATCCGTTTCAACATTAGCTATTTTGTCCACAACATCTAAACCGGCAAATACTTTACCAAATGAGGCATACTTACCATCTAGATAGGTTGAATCTTTTTGAACAATAAAGAATTGACTTGATGCTGAGTTCATAGTTTCTGATGTTTCAGGATTACTACCACGACGAGCCATAGAAAGGACTCCTCTAGTATGAGAAAGGCTATTTTTAACGCCATTTTCACTAAATTCGCCTTTTATATTTTCTTCTGATCCGCCAGTTCCATTTCCTTTTGGATCTCCTGTTTGAATCATAAAATCTTTAATAACACGATGAAATATTAATCCATCATAGAAATGATTTTTAACTAATGTTTTAAAATTTTTAATTGTTATAGGAGTGTCTTTATTGCTTAGAACAGCTAGAATAATATCACCATTATCCATTTGAATCTTTATACGATCAGTTTCTTCCTCAGTTTCTTTGAATTTGTAACCATCAATTGTTCCTTCTTTAATATCTTCTTGCACTATTTTTTCCTCACTTTCATTTTTTTCATTAGACTTTGTTTCTTTTTGTTTACAAGCTGTTAAAGAAACAAGACTTATAAATATTAAAAGAATAATCATTATTAATTTTCTTTTCATACTATCACCTTTATAATCATATCAAATTTTACTGGGCATTGAAAGTTTTATTTATTTTAGAAGTTATTTTTGGTATTTTTTAACATTGCAATACATTTTATATTTTTTTATAATTATATCAGAACTTTTGTTCGCACTATAAAGAGGCGGTTTTATGAATGATAATTTATATCCTAAGAGAAATATTTTAAGTATTGATTTAAAAAGTTTTTTTGCTTCATGTGAGTGTGTTGCTAGAGGCCTTGATCCATTTACTTACCCTTTAGTAGTAGCTAATCCTAAGCAAGGCAATGGTGCTATTACATTAGCTGTTACTCCTTTTTTAAAAAAACAAGGAGTAAAATCACGTGGACGACTTTATGAAATACCAAGTAATATAAAATATAAAATTGTTCAACCACGAATGAGTTATTACATTGAAATGAGTAAAAAAGTTATTTCTGTATACTTAGATTTTGTCGCTAAAGAAGACTTATATGTTTATTCTATTGATGAGTGTTTTTTAGATGTAACTCATTATTTAAAAATGTATGGTAAAACAGATTTAGAATTAGCAGAAATTATCTTAAATAAAATTACAGAAAAGACCGGTTTGACAGCGACTTGTGGAATTGGTCCTAATATTTTATTAGCTAAAGTAGCAATGGATATGGAAGCAAAAAGATACAAAAATGGAATAGCTAAATGGAATTATGAAGATGTGGAAAAAAAGTTATGGCCAGTAAAACCACTTAGTGAAATGTGGGGAATCGGACAGCGAATGGAAAAAAGACTGAATGCCTTAGGAATTTATACGATTGGTGAACTAGCTAATTATGATAATAATAAACTACGAAATAATTTTGGAATTATTGGTCAAGAATTATGGGAACACGCAAATGGAATTGATTTAAGTACTATTTCTTCTTTAAATAATGAAAAACCAATAGATAAATCATATTCTAATAGTCAAATATTATTTAAGGATTATAACAGAAATAATATTTTCATTATTATCAGAGAAACTGTTGATGTTGTTAGTAAAAGACTTAGAGCTAGCAATAGACAAGCTGCAGTAGTTGGGTTAGCTATTGGATATTCAAAGACGATAGGTGGTGGCTTTTATCACGTGATGAGTCTTGATGTTCCAACTGATTCTAGCAAAGAAATTTTGGCTATTTGTGAATTATTATTTAATAAGTTCTATAATGGAAGTCCAATTAGAAGAGTTGGAGTAAGTTTAGGTAAGCTAATTACAAAAGATAGTATTCAATTAAATCTTTTTGATGAATTAGAAAATGTTACTAAAGAATCTAATAAAGATAATACTATTGATTTAATTACTAATAAATTTGGTAAAAATAGTATTTTAAGAGCTTCTTCTTTGTTGAATGATTCAACAATTAAAGAAAGAAATAAAAAGATTGGAGGTCATAATGCAGAATGACAAAAAGAGAATATGTAAAATGGCAACCATTTAATGCCTTAATACCTGGTAGTAAAATGGTTAATGATGTTTTAAAAGAAAAAAGTAAAGTTAGAAAACCTTCTTTATCTGAAGATCAAATTATTGATTTAGAAAATCATTTATTAGAAGCTTATTATAATCAAGATGTAATAAAGATTAAATTTTATCGAAATGGGAGGTATTATTTAAAGCAAGGTCAGATAAGTAAAATAGATAAAATTAATAAAATTATTGTCTTAGGGGATGCTTATCAAATATTTTTTAAACAAATTATCAATTTTTGTTAAAAAATGCTTGCCACAGGCCGAAATATATGGTATTATGAGATTGTTCTTGGGGAATTAGCTCAGCTGGCTAGAGCACCTGCCCTGCACGCAGGGGGTCGCGGGTTCGAATCCCACATTCTCCACCAATGAACAATTTACTCCGAATTTCCGGGGTTTTTTTATTGATAAAAATATTAAGTAGATATTATAGTTGATTTTTTGTTAAATAATATTATAATAAAAAATTAAGTAAATTAAATTTAGCAAGGAGAAAAAATGAAACAAGTAGATTACGAAAAAAATTTAAAAAATTTAAAAAATAACATTTCGGGAATGAAACAAGGTGGTTTTAATCAAATATTCTTAATTTCTTTTTATAGTTTAAATTCATATTTTAAATCTATAATAGCTTTTGGAAGAAAGCACCCTATTACTAAGGATAACTTAAATATAATTAAAGAAGTGTATCAAATATTTTTGAAAGAAAGAAAATTATTAAATTTTATTTTAAAAAATATTGGAACAATTGATATTAATGAAGCGGCAAATGCAGTTTATATGCTAGATGAATTAAATGATGAGACTATAATGTATTATTATGATGTAATCGAAAATATAGAAGACGCATGTGATATTAAAGACGAGCGTCGCGGAAAGAGAAAAAAAAGTGATACACCTACTCTTTTAGAAACTAATGTTTATACAAATGAAGTTATTGCTCTTGCAGAAAATGATAAGAGTTTACGTAAGTTTTTAAACTTTGATGAAAAATTTTGGGAGTTAGCAAATACTAGAATAATAATTAAAGAAGATAATCAAGAAGGACTAGAAAATGTTTACTATGCTAAAGCAATTTTAGACGAAAATGATTTTGTAGAGGATTTTAGAATAATTATTCCAAAAGTGGTAAATTTAAATACAGCTTTAATCGCTATTAAAGTTTATAAAGAAGCTTATAGCATTTATAAAAATATTGGCAAATTATATGAGCCATTTAGTGATGATGAAGCATTTGAAACACAAAGAGAATTTGAAGAAGAATATTTATTAAAAAAAGCTATTAAGAGATTGTAAATTTACTTTTATACCATAATTATTATGGTATTTTTTTGTGCATAATAATTTGTAAAAGCAAGTGCAATACTTGTTTTTTATAAATTATCACATTAAAAAAAGGAATTTGTTCAATTCCTTTTTTATTACTAACTTAATTGTTCAGCTAATTCATTTTCAACTGATGATTCATTTGGAGATTCCATTGCAGCAACTTCTTCTTTAATTTCTTCATCATCAATGAATTGTTCTTCTAAGAATTCACTTGGCTCATCACTCATAAATTCTTTTTCCAACATCATTTCAATATTACTATATTGTTTTGCTCCTGTACCAGCTGGAATTAGTTTACCAATGATAACGTTTTCTTTTAAGCCACGTAATTCATCAGTTTTACCTTTAATAGCAGCTTCTGTTAAAACTCTAGTAGTTTCTTGGAATGATGCAGCAGATAACCATGAATCTGTTTCTAATGAGCTCTTAGTTATACCCAACATGATTGGACGACCTGTAGCAGGTACTCCACCTTTTAAGATAACTGGTTTATTAGCTTCATTAAAGTCATGTAATGATACAGATAGACCTTCAACAAGATCAGTATCTCCACCATCAACGATTTTCATCTTAGAAATCATACGACGGACAATTACTTCGATATGTTTATCTGAAATATCAACACCTTGTGATTTATAAACCTTTTGAATTTCTTTAAGAATATAGCTTTCAGCAGTTATTGGATCTGTTACAGCAAGTAATTCTTTTGGACTTACTGATCCTTCAGTTAATTGTTCACCGGCTACAACTTCTTGACCAATTTCTACACGAACTTTAGCATTATATAATGTAGTATGTTCACGAGACTCAACGTCATTTTCAACAACGATTTTATGTTTTCCATTAGAAGCTTCAATACTTACAACTTTACCTGAAATTTCAGCAATTGTTGCTTTAGCTTTTGGATTACGAGCTTCAAATAATTCTTCAACACGTGGAAGACCTTGTGTAATATCGGCATCTCCACCATGAGCAACGCCACCAGAGTGGAATGTACGCATTGTTAATTGGGTACCTGGTTCACCAATTGATTGAGCAGCCATAACACCAACAGCTTCACCTGTTTCAACAAGGTTACCAGTTGCTAAGTTACGTCCATAACATTTTTGGCAAACACCATATTGACTCTTACATGTTAAAGCACTTCTAATTTCAACTTTTTTAATACCTGCATTAACAATTTTCTTTGCTATATTTTCATTAATCATTTCATTACGATCAATAATTAATTCTTTTGTTTCTGGATTAATAACTTTAGTTGCAGTGAAACGACCAATTAAACGATCTTCCAATGGTTCAACAATAGTTCCACTCTTTTCATCTACAAAGTCACTAACTTCGATTCCAGAAATAGCACCGCAGTCAGCTTCTTTAACAATAATATCTTGAGCAACATCAACCAAACGACGAGTCATATATCCTGAATCGGCAGTACGAAGAGCTGTATCGGCAGATCCTTTACGAGCACCGTGAGTACTTAAGAAGAATTCAGATACGTTTAATCCTTCAATGAAGTTAGATTTGATTGGAATTTCTACTGGTTGACCATTTGGTTTAGCCATACATCCACGCATACCAGCAAGTTGAGTAAAGTTTCCTGCGTTACCACGAGCTCCAGAGTTCATCATCATGAAAATTGGATTTTTGTGATCACCACTTGAAATTTCTTTCAATTCAGCTTCAACGTCATCTTTAGTATTATTCCATACTTGGATTACGTTAGAATATCTTTCTTCTTCAGTAATTAAACCTCTTTGGTATTGTTTGTTTATTTTGTCAACTTTAGCTTGACCTTCAGCAATTTTTTCATCTTTATCTTTAGCTTTTATTATATCAAATGCTGAAACTGTAATACCAGCAATTGTTGAATATTTAAAACCTAAGTCTTTCATTGCGTCCAAAACAGCTGATGTTTCAGTAGTCTTGTAACGTTTAAAGATTTGAGCAATTATTTGTGATAAATTTTTCTTTACAAATGGATCAACTGGTTTCATTTTAGCTATTTCAGCTTTAATATCAGTACCCATACTCAAGAAGAACTTGCTTGGTGTAATATTTTCAATGTTTTCTTTACTTGCTTCATTAATATAAGGGAATGAATCAGGTAAAATTTCATTAAATATTAATTTACCTACAGTAGTAACTAAATATTGATCTTTATGTGAATCTAAGAATACCTTATGTTTAAATGAATTTACAGGTACAACTATTCTTATCTAACGTGTAACCGCTGCCGCAACTCTTATTACAAGTACTGCCGCCCCCAGAACCGCCGCCTGGACGGTTGCCGCCGCCACTATTACGACAGCAAGAAAGAGATTTCTTACACATATTAGGCTGCATTGTATTA
>UWSL01000069.1 GCA_900552975.1 uncultured Mycoplasmatota bacterium
ATTATTTTTGAAATTATTTTTGATAATAATTAAATTAGAAATAATAATTATCATTGCTATTATTAGAATCAATAAACGTATGATGAAGTTTATTTTTTCTTTTGAATCAAATAACTTTTGCATTCTATCACCATTTTGATTATATAATAAAACATAGAACTTTTAAAGTTCTATGTTAACATGTATTCAATATTAATAATTTTGTTATTTTCTGTAACAAAAGATAAGCTTGTTCCATTAGTACTATAGATATAAACATCATTTTGACTAGTTGTTGCTTGACCATAAGTTTGTTCCATTTTTTCTTTAGTGTCACCTATTTTTAAACCTTCATTTGTTGTAATATTTTCGCTAGTAAACCATAATGATTTGATTTTTTCAACATTATTTTCGATACTTGTTTCAATTTCAAAGTTATCATAAGAGTACACTTTAGTATTTTCGTTTTCTTTTCGCGAATCGTTGCTTAATCCTAAAGTAGCTATAATATTGGTATAATTACTATTTAGTTTTATGGCAATATTATCATAATTTAAGTAATATTCCGTCTGTTCTAATTTAGCAGTTGTACTTTTTTTGTTTTGACAGGCACTTAAATTTATTGAAATTAAAATAATTATTAAAACGACGGCTATTTTTTTAATTTTCATTAATGATAGCTTCTCCATCTAAACTAAAACTTTTAGCTTCGGTAATTTTAACATCAATAATTTGACCAATTTTATCTTGAGCATTAGTAACATTAACAAGTTTCATTGTTTCAGTATAACCAAATACTTTATTGTTATCTTTTTCACTAGTTCCTTCTATTAAAACTTTTTCTATTTTGCCAAGATATTTTTGATTAGCTTGTAAACTATACTTATTTACTAATTCATTTAAAGTTTGAAGACGTTTTTCTTTAACATCCATACTTATTTTATCATCAAGTTTAGCTGCTGGAGTGCCTTCACGAGGACTATAAATAAAAGTAAAAGCACTATCAAATTGACATTCATTAACGACTTCTAAAGTTTCATTAAAATCTTCATCAGATTCATTTGGAAAACCAACAATAATATCCGTAGTGATAGAACAATCTTTAACGGCTTTTTTGATTTTCTTGTACAAATCTAAATATTCTTCTTTTGTATAACGTCTTCCCATCTTTCTTAATATTTCTGTTGAACCAGATTGTAATGGTAAATGAATGTATGGCATTATGTTATCATACTTAGCTATAGTTGAAATCATCTCATCGGTAAAATCCCAAGGATGTGAAGTTACAAAGCGAACACGAGGAATATTAGTTTTACTGACAGCTTCTAATAGTTCTGCAAATGACAGCTCGTCAGTTAAATCTTTACCATAGGCATTAACATTTTGACCTAGTAATGTGACTTCTTGATAGCCGTCTTTAACTAATTGTTCAACTTCAGCAATTATTTCTTTGCTATGACGACTTCTTTGTTTGCCTCTAGTATATGGAACGATACAATATGTACAAAATTTGTCACAACCATATTGAATGTTTACCCATGCTTTTATAGCTGAGTCTCTTTTATAAGAAATATTTTCATATACATCACCTTCACATGAATAAACATTTATTTCTTGTTTGTGAGCATTTCTAATTATTAAATCCTGTAATTCGTGAATATTATGTGTACCGAAGACAATATCGACATAAGGATGTTTTTTCATAAGTTCTTCAACTACATTTTCTTCTTGAGCCATACAACCACAAATACCAATTATTAAATCGTGATTATTCTTTTCTTTTTCATGTTTGCAACGACCTAAAAAACCATATAATTTATCATGAGCATTTTCACGGATTGCACAAGTGTTTAAAATAACAATATCAGCTGTTTCAATAGTGTCAGTTTCAGTAAATCCTAAAGATTCCAAACGAGCTTTTATTTCTTCACCA
Source organism: uncultured Mycoplasmatota bacterium (assembly GCA_900552975.1). GTDB lineage: Bacteria > Bacillota_I > Bacilli_A > RF39 > UBA660 > Coprovivens. Next base: position 1,913 of record UWSL01000069.1, read on the forward strand.
TCATGAACATTCATTTGGCATCCATATGTTCTTAAAAAATATTTTTGACCTTTGAACATATTAGAATCATAATTTTGATTTAATTCTATGTAGTTTACTTTTTCTTTTGTTCTTCTTCGTGCTTCTTTGATATTTGGTAAGTTCATTGACATCATCTCTTTTCAGTAGTTAATTATAACAAATTATTGAAATAAAAAAAAGATATTTATAATAAGCTGTTAACTTATTAATATCTTTTTAAACTCTGTTTTTTTTATTTCTTTTAATAATAAAGATAATTGTTGTTAATATGATTACTATCGTTAAAATAATAACAATAACTAATAAGGTATAATCGTGTTTATTACTTTTCTTTTTAATAATTTGAGGTTTTTCCTGATTTTCTTCATTAGTTTCCAATGAATCTAAAATTTCATCTGCTCGTTCTTGAACAGAATCATCTATAGTTTGATTAATTATACTATCAATTTTTTCTTTTTCTGATATGTCGCCTTGACCACTTATCACTGATTTATTTATTCTAAAAATATAGTAATAACTATGTACAGAACTACCATTTTCAGTAAAGTCAAATTGAATATAACTATAATTTTCTGATTCCGAATCATCTAAGTTATAACTTGCTATAATATTTTTTTCAATGATGTTTAAACCTGATGTATCAAATAAATTTTTAAATTCCTCTTTAGCTTTAGTTTCTGTATCATAATTAGTATAAACAAACGATTCATCACATATCTCTGTTCCTTCTAAGCAGGCATATACACCATTTTCAAATATATCTGTTGTATAGCCGGCTTTATCCATAATCAATTTGAAATAATATTGATCGATTTCAGTATAAGCATAAACATCTAAGGAAAATATTAAGAAGACAGTTAGTAAATATAATATTTTTTTCATAATTTCTCCTATCCAGGGCATTTTGTATCACAATTAGCGCCAGTTTTATTTATACATTTATTTCGTACATAGTAGACTTTTTTGTTATAAGAAATTTTATAAAATTTTCCATTAGTATCTAATAAATATACTTTATCTCCACCATTCACAACTATATCTCCAGTTTGATAATCGGCATGTTCATCTTTAACATGAAGATATGTACCGGTATAATCGCAAACGTATCTTACAGGGCATGCTCTTAGGTTACTTGCTGAACAACAAGATTGTGTATTGCAAGCTATGTTACAATTTTCTGCTGCTGGTGTTCCATGAGCAGATGAACATGTTTTGCCATCAACAGTTGATACATATTTTCCTGTTTTGGTGCCGGCTTTGGTACCACCACCACAAGTCTTACTACATTTAGCTCCTGATTTAGCCTTACATGTTCCATACTCTGCTTTTTTTCCTCCACAATTTGTTGTCCCAACTTTAGAAGTACTTGTTTTTCCACATTGTGTTTTATTATCGGTAGCCATTGTTTTACAGGTTTTTGTTTTGCTTTTAGTACCACCACACGAATCTGTACAAGAACCATAGTCACTTGTTGTACAGGATTCTGGCAATTTACCTCCACATTTTACATTTTCTTCAACATCTCTAGTTTTACATGTTTTAGTGCCATCTGTGCTTTTTTTAGTACATGTTTTGGATGTTTTATACGTTCCTCCACAGGCATCACTACAAGTGCTTTTTGCTACTGGATCTGTGCATGTTTCAGTAGCACTGACTCCTCCACAAGTTTTCTCACACGATTTACTGTTAGACTCAATGTCTGAGGCACAAGCTTCTTGAGTATATTTATCTTTTTTCAATTGAGTTTTTGTAGCACGTTGTGTACCACCACAGGCATTAGAGCAAGTAGTATATTCTGTTCCACATGTATATTTACCATTATTAACTATGTTAGCTGCAACGCTACAACTTTGATATACAGTATATTCTGAAGTGTTTTTCATATCAGATACTAGACCAGCTTCATCTTTTACCCAAATATAAAAAGTTACTTTTCCACCAGTACTATATGCAATTCCAGTATTTTGATCAGTTGTTTGTTTGTAATCTACCCATTTCAAGTTACAATCATTAAAATTGTTAGAGGTTAATATACACATTTTTTTAACACCACTAGTTAAATCGTTAGCATTAATTGTTAATGTAACTATATTAGTATGATATTCTTTATTTTTACTAGCAACAGCTACTTTACTGATAAGAGGTTTTGCTGTATCAACTTTAATAGTTTCTTCACTACTATTAGTTTTACCAGCCAAAGATTTAACAGCACAAGTATATTTTTGTCCTGTAGTGTCACTTTGTTTAGCTTTTTGAGCCGAGCCAATCAAGCCTGAACCAACGTAGTTTGAATAACTTTTAGTAGTTCCTTTAGATAAGCCAAAATATAAACCACTAATACCAGCTTGAGAAGTTGTCATTTTTGGAGTTACTTCTTCAGTGCGCCAACCATGTTCGCCTACTTTGCCTTCAAATTCTATAGTACAAGATGGTGTAGTGTTATCGATATTATTAACTGATATTTTGTTTTTTGGGTACACTGAAATATTGCCAACATTGTCTTCAGTCCAAATATTATATTCACCAGTAGTTGGTACTTCATATTCTTTTTCATAGGTACATTTACCATTGGAACAAAGTTCAATTGAATTAACACCTGGTGAATTATAAGCTGAACCTGTTCCAATGTATAGTTTTTTAGCTCCACTACCATTACCATCATCTGCTTTAACAATTACTTTTTGATTAGATGTTATCCATTCTGCATTGGCTATTACGGAAGCCGTTGCTTCTTCTTTATCGATACGAGCATTAATAGTTTTGCTTTTAGTCGAACCATCTTTGAAATGATATGTTATAACAATATTTCCGTTATAAATAACACTTGCATCAATGTTAATGGCGTTATAATAAGTATTAGGGTCACTTAAGTAAGATGTTCCTGTGTATATATTAGATTTGTTTTTATCTAAAACAATAACATCTTTGTCGACAGTATTACCATTATAGTCATAAGAAGCCTTAATGATTGGATTTTTTTCTGATTCATGAGATTGGTCAATATAAGTATCGCTTGAGACAACTAAGGTTAAATCTTTATTTGTCCATGGTAAAACATTGTTGGAATTAGGACTTAATTTTGTATTAGTGTCTTGGGTATAAGCAACAACTTTGATTTTAGTGTCATCAATAGCTTGATTAGCTAGTGTACAGTTTTGAGTTTTTTCATCATAGCTAGCAATTATTTCACCGTTTTTATATGATATCTTTATGGTGTTACAAATCATATTTTTGTTGTCAGTTGGATTAACTATTTTAGACAAACCATTTTCGGTAGATTCATCAGCTGTTAGATAGCCTTCAACAACTAATTTATTAACGGAAATAGATGTTGTCCGATCAATATTATTCTCTTTAGCCCATTTAGCTGCCGATGTTTCTATTTGAGATACTTTGTTTTCATAAGCTTTTTGTTTAGCATTAGAGTTAACTCCATTATATGCTCCTATAGCTATTAGTGATATAATTGCTAATATAGAAATTACAGCTAGTAGTTCTACTAATGTAAAACCTCTATTATGTTTCTTCACAACTAATTTCATAAAATCAACTCTATTCTGTAATTAATTTTACCATATTTTTATAAACTTAGAATATCAAAACCAAATATTTTTTATTATATTTTTATTAATTATAACTATTATCATTAATTTATGAAATTAAAAAAGTAAAAAATGGAACATATTTTTTACTTTTTGTTATATAACTATTTAATGTGTTACTTTGTACTGAGTGAAATCAAAGAGATTAGAATGATCTTCATCTAAATAAACTTCATTAATTGAATCTGTTTCACCGACTTTTAAATTAATTTTTTTAGTAAACGAAACTAATTCATTATTTTTATCATCATACAAAGTAAATATCATTTTGTAATCTACTAGATCTTGAGCCGTATTATTTACAACATCAGCCAGAACCATACAGCCATAAACACCATCAATCAGTTCTGCTCTAATGTTAGCAACACCTATACCTTCTAGATTATAATTTTCTTTTTGTGAAACAATAATATTGTTCATGTCCGTTTCAGGAATAATGGGTGTTTCTTTACGATCGCCCCATAAGACAAGTTCACCATCTTTAGTTTCAATTAAATCAACAGGTTCTTTTTGCTTCTTTAGATTTTTGACAATTAAGAAGGACGAAAATGACAAAACAATTATTAGAGTTACTACACCAATTATTATTAATATTTTTTTCTTTTTCATATATTATCCTTTCTTAACTAAAATTACAGGGTAGATACGAGCAGCTGTGTTTCCATATCCTTGAATTGTCCAATAATGACGAGTATATGAGTTATGGGCTGGGCCAGTATTATCATGTTTTGACAAAGTCCACGACCAGTCATGATCAGGATTACTCTTGTTTATCCAAGAAAGGGCGTTATCAGCTGATCCTTCAGCCATTGTTGGAACTCTTATATAACCCTTATTTGATCTTACTTCATCTGAAAAGGTCATTTCAACTAAACTTTCACTTGATTTAGCTTGACTTAGTAAATAATTATTACTTAAATATGTATTTAAAACAAGTTTTATATAGCTTTTTTTCCATGAATAAGCGATATGTCCCTTTTTGCTGTTAGCATTACTGTTATTTGTTGATGCAGCTCTTGTACCATATATGTAGCAGTAGCCACTTTGAGGATTACTTCTAGCCCAAGCACAATGACTAATTTTACATGCGTTTCCATTACATCCATCAACAAGAGCAGTTCCATCGGTATCAATACCAGCAAGTTCAACATCTGCTTTATTCATCGGAGAGTTTCTAATTAGCTGAACACTACCACTATTATTTTTCATAACTGTCCAAGAATCACAGACATAATTTACTCGGTCCCCTACGCTATATTTTTTCCTACTTACTTTATAAGAACCAGCTATACATAATTTGCTACTGCTTTTTGAGCTGTGGTTACCACTATGATCTGTGACAGTAACCGTTGCTTGATAATTTCCTGCTCTTGTTATTCCAGTAAAATTATAAGTACTAGAAGTCGAAGTATAAGTTTGACCTGCTAGTGTATATTGGTATTCTTTTATACCACTACAGCCCTTATCTTTAGCTGATACACTTACAGTCGCTGTTGATGCACCAGTTACAGTTAATGTAACACTATTTATTTTTGGAGCTTGGTTGTCAGTAACGGTACAACTTTCTTGGCAACTTTCACTTGATGTCCCACAAGACGAACCATCAATTGTTGAAACATAAGAGATAGTTCTTGTTCCTGATTTAGTTCCTGTACCACAGGTGACACTACAAGTTGCACCAGCCGGAATACTACAAGTTCCTCTGTTACTTACTTTTTTGCCACCACAACTTTGTGAACAACCGTTTGAAGTTACTTCAGAAGTACAAGCGTCTCCTGTAAATTTATCTTTTTTAGGTTGAGTTTTAGTAGCATATTGAGTACCACCACCACAAACATTACTACAAGCACCATATGCTGCACAAGTGTAACTACCATTGTTTATTATATTACTATTTTGACTACAACTTCTATAAACTGTATAATCTGAGCTTTCTTTCACTTGAGATACCCAACCAGCATTGTCTTTAACCCATGCATAGAAACGAACTGTTCCACCATATTGATGAGAAATACCAGTTGAAGCAGTACTACTAGTTGAATAATTTTGCCATGAACATGAATTTACGTCTGAGCTAGTTTGAATACACATTTTAGCAACTTCACTAGTTGCATCAACTGCATTAAGTGAGACATTAACAACATTTGTTTTATATGAATTACTTTGAGAAGAAATAGAGAAACTATTAATAGCTGGTTTTACAGTATCAACTTTTACTGTTGTATTGTGATCTGCTGAAAGGCCAGCTAGAGATTTAACGGCACAAGTATATTTTTGACCTTTAGTATCACCTTGTTTAGTTATTGGAACATTACCTATTTCTGAATATCCAATATAATTTGAATAATTCTTAGTATTTCCTTTAGCTAAACCAAAATATAGGCCACTTATACCGGCAGTAGTTGTTGTAACTCGAGGAATAACTTCTGAAATATACCAATCAGATTCACCTTTCGTTCCATCAAAATTAATTGAACAATCAGGTCTTGTTGTATCTATGTTATTAACAGATATTTTATTTTTAGGATATTTTGAAATATTTCCAGCTTTATCTTCAGTCCAAATGTTGTA
>UWSL01000070.1 GCA_900552975.1 uncultured Mycoplasmatota bacterium
TTTAGGATATTTTGAAATATTTCCAGCTTTATCTTCAGTCCAAATGTTGTATTCACCAACACTTGGTACTTCATATTCTTTTTCATAAACACATTTACCATTTGAGCACAAATCAAGTGGCTTAACACTATTCGCCTTGTAGTTATCACCAGTTCCAACATATAATTTTGCCGGCCCACTACCATTGCCATCATCAGTTTTAATTACAACTTTTTGATTAGCAGTTACCCATTCGGCCTTAGCAATAACAGAAGCTGTTGCTTCTTCTTTATCGATACGAACATTTACTGTTTTACTTTTACTAGAACCATCAGTTAATTTATATGTAATAGTAATATTACCATCATAAATAACATCAGCATCTATATTAAAGACGTTGTAATAACCGTCAGGATTTTCAGCATAACTTGTAGTTTTTGGATTGGTATTATAAAAAGCACTTCCTGTTTTTTGTTTTTCAATACTATTTCCTTCATAATCGTATGTTATACTTACAGCACTACTATCATAAACAGAACTTGATACAATTAAGGAAACTGGTTGATTAGTCCAAGAGAATTGATTGTTACTATTTAATGTTGGGGAAGTATTAGGAACTTTTTCTTTTAAAATAGCAGTAATTTTTTTATCATCTAAGGCTTGCTCAGCTAATGAGCAATTGTTGGATGATTCAATGTATTCGGTAAGAATTTCGCCATTCTTGTACTTTAATTCAACTATTTTACAAATCATATTTTCATTGTTGGTTGGATTTACTATTTTTGATAAACCATTATCAGTAGATTCATCAGCTGTTAGATAACCTTCAACAACTAATTTATTTACTGAAATTGTAGTTGTTTTATCGACGTTATTTTCTCTAGCCCATTTAGCAGCGGATGTCTTTATTTGTTCAACTTTTGATTCATAAGCTTTTTGCTTAGAATTTTTACTGACACCATTATATACACCAATGGCAACTACTGACAAAATACCAATTATAGCAATTACAGCAAGTAGTTCAACTAAAGTAAACCCTTTTTCTTTCGGCACCTTTTTTTTAGATGACTTTTTGGTTACTTTTTTTTCTTGAGGCTTTTTAGTAACCTTCTTTTTTACTTTCCTCTTACTACTTTGTACGACTTCATTTTCATTTGTTTTTTTCATATCATCACCATTTCTATTGTCTTATAAATTATACATTATTATAGTAGATTTTTCAACAAAAAAAAGGATTAGTATCCTTTGATGTCTTCTAGTGATTCGTCATTTTTAATATAATCGTTTACTTCAACGTGACGATATTCATTTTCATTATCTCTAATATAAATATCTTTAATACCAGCATTTATTATCATTCTTTTGCATAATGCACATGGATTTGATTTTTCAACATATGTTCCATCATTATGATTTTTACCAACTAAGAATAGTGTTGAACCTAACATACTAGCTCGCGAAGCACTAATAATGGCATTTTGTTCAGCATGAACGCTGCGACATAATTCATAGCGTTCACCACGAGGTACTTTTAATTTCTCACGCATACAAACTTTTAAATTGCAACAGTTTTTACGGCCACGCGGAGCTCCTACATAACCAGTTGAGATTATTTCATCATTTTTAACAATAATAGCGCCAAAATTTCGGCGAATACAGGTGCCACGTTCAATTACTGTTTCTGCAATGTCTAAATAATAATTAATTTTGTCTCTTCTTTCCATCTTTTACCACCTTTTTTATTATAACAAAATTTTTTAAACTAATAAATAAAAAAAATCCTCTTTGAAGAGGATCTTTTTTAATTTATTGTAGCACCACAGCTTGGACATAAAGTTGAGTCATCTGTTATCATTGCACCACAATTGTCACAGAACCTTGTTTTATGTACTGGTTCATTAGTAGACGTTGATGATAAAGCTGGTTCTGGAGTTGAATTGATTGAAGAATTTTCGATATTTACGTTATTTTCTACATTTGGAGTTGCAGGAGCAATAATATTAGTTGCTGGTTCTTCTGTAACTGGTTGAGTTCCAGCTGCTGCTACTGGTTCTGTTGGAACTTCAGTAACACTAGCAACTGGTGATACTTCTTCATTAACTGGAGTTGTATTGGTTGCTGATTGAACAGGTTCTTCAGGCATGCCTACAACCGGTGCTTCAATTATTGGCGTACTTTCTGGTTGAACTATTGTTGATGCTTTTTCAACCGGTGTCACTGGCTCTATAATCCCATGAACTGATTCTTCGGTATTTGTAGTAGAGTTTTCTTGATTTGGAGCTGGAGATACTTCAACCGGAATTTCTGGAGAAGTTGGAGTTATTGGTGAATTAGTTTGAGGAGAAGTAGCGATATTAGCTGTATTTTCACTACTTATATTAGTTATTTCTGGAGAGGTTGAACTTGGAATTTCTGTTTGAGATATACAATCTTCAGTATTTGTTGGTGTTATTGTTACGGGTTCAACAACAGAGTTTGTTACTTCTCTACTTTGTGAATTAGGTTCAGCAGAAATTGGTGTGTTTTCTACAACATTATTTTCAAGAGGTGCTATTACGTCTTGATTCGTACTATCTGTTTGTATAGTTGGCTCTTCAATAGGAGTTGGAGTTGGTTCTTCTACTGGAATAGCTGGCTCTGCTACAGTATTTAATTCTGGTTGAATACTATTTTCATTAGTTGTCACTTCTGAAGCCATTTCGTTTACTGATGGATTTTCTACTGGGATTGAAACTGGTTCAACTATTGGAGATGTCGTTTGTTCTTCAGTTGGTGTGGCTGTAATTGTAATTTGCTCTTCGGGTGCTGGAACAATATTTTCAGGAGGTTGATTTGGAGTCATAGTTGGTAATTCTTGCTCTTCTTCTTTAATAGTGTTTCCAACAATATTAGTTATTTCATCTTCTTTATTTTGACCGCCCTCAAAAATTTCTTCTGGGTTAACGTTTAAAGCTATTTGTTGTTCAACAATTGGTTTAGGATTATCTATCAAAGCTGCGGTATCTTCAACAGCTGGGATAATATCTGTAGCATTTTGGCGTTCAAAGTCTAAATTTGAACTTTCTTCGGGTGTTAAAGAAGGATCAATTATTGGGGCTATTGTTCCACTTTCATTGATTGTTTCTTTAGGAAGAGGTTCATGAACTGCAGGAGTTGGAGCTACCATATTTGAATTATCAACTGGAGTTGGAGCTGGTTGTTGAATCAAATCAGCTGGTGTTGCATTAAAAATATTATCAAAATTAGGTGCTGTTGCTTCAACTGGAGCTTGTGGAGTTTGATCAAATGTAGGAGTCGTTTGTGATTCCATAAAAGGATTATTTTCCAACATATTAGTCGTATTTATCCCCATAGATACATTAGCAGTTGTTGGTTGCTCTTGTGGCATTACAGGAGCTATTGGAGCTTGATTATTTATTGGAGCAGCGATATTCTGACCAGCTGGCATAATAGGTTGAACATTTTGAATATTAGGAGCTACTGGTTCGTTATTTGGCACTTGAGTTACATTTGGAGTAACTGGAACTGTTGGAGCCATAGCGACTGGAGCTGTTGGATCTGCTATTTGTGCTGGAGCCACTTGTGTTACAGGAGTACTTTGTTCTGCTGGTGTTGGAGTTGGGGCAATTTCTTTATTTTCTTTCTTTTTAAACATATCTAGAATTCCCACGGGAATCACATCCTTATCTCTATTTTTACTATTCTTTTATTATTATAACATAAAAAAAAGGTTTTTAAACCTTTTTTACATTTATCATGACATCTACTCTCTTATTTAGTAGGAATTATCTTTTCTTTACCACCCATATATGGTTGTAATACTTTTGGTATTTTTATTGAGCCATCTTCTTGGTAGTTATTTTCGATTAATGCAATTAGTCCTCTTGGAGTGGCTACTACTGTATTATTTAAAGTATGTAAATAATACGTTCCCTTTTCACCTTTAGCACGAATACCTAAACGACGAGCTTGAGCATCTCCTAAAGTTGAACAACTACCTACTTCAAAATAACTTTTTTGACGTGGACTCCAAGCTTCGATATCGCATGATTTAACTTTCAAATCAGCTAAATCTCCACTACAGCATTCTAGTTGTCTAACTGGAATATCCCAACTACGGAATAATTTAACAGTTAGTTGCCACATTTTTTCATACCATTCCATTGAGTCTTCTGGTTCACAAATAATAATCATTTCTTGTTTTTCAAATTGATGAACACGATATAGTCCACGTTCTTCTAATCCATGTGAGCCACCCTCTTTACGGAAACAAGGTGAATATGAAGTCATGTTAATTGGTAAAGACTCTTTTTTTATTATTTGATCCTTGAATTTACCTATCATACTATGTTCTGATGTTCCGATTAAATATAAGTCTTCGCCCTCTATTTTATACATCATAGCTTCCATTTCAGGGAATGACATAACTCCTGTTACAACATCACTATGAATCATGAATGGTGGAATAGCATATGTAAAACCAGCATCAATCATGAAATCACGAGCACATGCTAACATTGCTTCATGTAGACGAGCTATATCTCCTAAAAGATAATAAAATCCCTCACCACTTGTGCGACCAGCGGCTTCTTTGTCCATACCATTAACACGAGCAATAATATCGGCATGATGAGGTATTTCATAACTTGGAACAAATGGTTCACCAAATTTTTGAACTTCAACGTTTTCAGAGTCGTCTTTACCAATAGGAACAGAAGGATCCATAATATTTGGAATAACCATCATACGATCTTTAATTTCTTTAGTTAATTTTTCTTGTTCTTCTTCTAAAGACGTAATATCTTGAGCCATTTTGGCTATTTCTTCTTTAATTTTATTGGCTTCATCAATTTTTTTATCTTTCATTAGCTTGCCAATTTCACCACTCATCTTATTTTTTTGAGCTTTTAGGCCGTCAGCTTTAGTTTGTACTTCACGAACTTTTTTATCCATTTCGTATACTTCATCAACTAATGGAATTTTTTCATCTTGAAATTTTTTCTTAATATTTTCTTTTACTAAATCTCTATTTTCTCTTATTAATTTAATATCTATCATAAGTATTACCTCTTTCTAATATTGTTTACCAAAATATATTTTAGTAATGGCTTTTTTTCCACAGCATATACAATTGCCATCCGGTTCATTATTTTCTAATGGAATGCAACGCGACTTTAAACCTAAGTCGTCTTTAATTTTATTTTCACAAGCAACATCACCACACCAGTTAACGAAACCAAAACCGCCATGTTTTTCAGACATTTCTTTTAACTCTTCATAAGTATTTAAGTTATAAATCATGCTATCACGACGTTTTAGAGCACGATTGTATAGATTGTTTTGAATATCTGTTAATAAATCTTTAACAGTTGATAAAACATCATTTTTGGCAATATTAATTTTTTCTAAAGTATCTCTTCTTACCAAAGTCACATGATTTTGTTCCAAATCTCTTGGACCAACTTCAATTCTTATTGGATAACCTTTAACTTCAGCATTAGCAAATTTGTATCCTGGTGATTTGTCCGAATTATCTACGATGTAAGTTATTTCTTCTTTTTCTAAAATTGCCGTTAAGTTATTAATTGTTTCTTGAACTATTGGAGTATCTTTAATAGGAATTATGACTACTTTAATTGGTGCTATCTTAGGTGGTAGGACAAGACCGCTATCATCACTATGTGTCATAATTAAGCCACCAATCATTCTAGTTGTACTGCCCCACGATGTTTGATATGGGGTTATTAATTGATTATCTTGACTCAAGTATTTTATGTCAAAAGCTTTAGCAAAGTTTTGACCGAAGTAGTGACTTGTTCCATTTTGTAAAGCTACGCCATCATACATCATAGCTTCAATTGTATAGGTTTCTTCGGCGCCAGCAAATTTTTCTTTATCAGTTTTTTTACCAACAATTACTGGTAAAGCTAAATAATTACGTTGGAAGTCTTCGTACACTTTTAACATGCGCATTGTTTCAGCTTTGGCTTCCTCTGCCGTTGCATGCATAGTGTGTCCTTCTTGCCATAAAATTTCACGACTTCTTAGGAAAGGACGTGTTGTTTTTTCCCATCTAACAATAGTACACCATTGGTTATATAAAATTGGTAAATCTCGGTAAGATTTTATAATTTTTTTAAAATGTTCACAAAATAAAGTCTCACTAGTAGGTCTAACACACATTTTTTCTTCTAATTTTTCATTACCACCTTGAGTTACCCAAGCTACTTCTGGAGCAAATCCTTCAACATGATCTTTTTCAACTTGAAGAAGAGATTCAGGAATAAACATAGGCATTTGAACATTTTGATGACCAAGTTTTTTAAATTCTTTATCTAGAACATTAACCATATTTTCCCATATAGCATATCCATATGGTCTAATAATCATGCTACCTTTAACTGAAGAATAATCAACTAGGTCTGCTACTTTTATAATATCTGTATACCATTTAGCAAAATCTTCGTCTCTTTTAGTTATTTTTTCATTACTCATATAAACAATTCCTTTCTTGGAGATAATTCTTTATTCTATCTAATTCCAAAGTATATTTTTTTAGAAGTCTAGTTTGCTCTTCTTGTTTTAATTTATCTAATCTTTCAGGATCAAGATTATCTGTCATATCCGAATACTTTAATTTGATTGCTTCAAGATTATTGTTTGATAAAATTTTTGTTATATATTCATGATAAGTTGTTTTGGGATAATCTTTTCTCGTTACAATATTAACAATTTCTACAATATTTTCAGTAAATCCTAATTCTAATAAATCATTTAAAGTAAATCCTTTGATGTCTTCAATAGTATCATGTAATAAACCAGCAACTTTTGTTTCGGTATTTTTTAACTTTTGGCTAACTCTAAGCAAATGATTAATATATGGTTGGCCAGCTTTGTCATAATGATCAACAAATAAAATTTCAACTAATTTATATGCTTTATCATATAGATTAGAAATTTTTTTTATTTCTTTTATTTCTTTGGTGTTTAAATAGTTTTTCATCTTTCCTCCACATAAAAAGGATGATACCTAAGGAGTGCTTAAAGCACGGTACCATCCTTTTTTTAACTTTATTTAGATAACGGTTTTACCCGGCAGGGATTAGCTGCTCTAGGAAGGAGATTCATTTAAGCAGTTAGAGTTACTTGCACCAAACGTAACTTCTCTTGGCTAACAAATTTAAATTACTAATCTTCCTTAATCGATTTCTTTTTTTATTCTAAGCTTTTTTTTTAGTAATGTCAATTTATATTTCAACATTACTAATAGCATAGATAGCAACAGCAACAATTGCTAGAGTAATAATCATAACAGCAACTACAGCCACTGTTAAGGCAACACTTCCTTTATCTTCAGCATTGTCAAAAGCTTGATAGTCATAATTATCTAAATATGGACAAATACGATAGTTGTAATCGTTATTATTTAAAATATATTGACGTTTATCTTCTTCACTATCTGGAGAGACACTTTTTTTGAATGATAATTCTTCTTCAATCATTTTATAATTACTATTAAGGACATTGACATATTTTTTATATTCTTCAAATTCTAAGTGCTCTTTGGTTAATAGTTCAATTAAGGCTAATAAAGTTTTTTTATTTTCGATAATTAAAGTACATAATTCTTTTACCTCTTTATAGTATTTAGTTATTAAAGTATGCAATAATTCTTTTTTGGAAACAATGAAGAAGTTACAAATAGTTTCTTCGTCTTTTATATTAGGTAATTTAGTAGTACTTTTATTAAAAGTTGGGGCTAAAGAATAAGTATATTTTTTATCAACTTTGTTGACAATGATACCATAGTGAGTCAATTTATTATTAAGACTATTACTTAATATTTCAAAAATTTTTAAATTTAGATAATCCTTTTGTAGTTTGGTAATATTTTCCTCCGTAATATCTGGTAAGGCGGTAAACAATTTAAGAACATATTCCATATTGTCTTGATAATCTTTGTTTGTTTTTACTCTTTGAAGACCTTTTTTTACTAATTTATCATGATCAGTTATTAAATTATTTTTTAAAGTAAATTTATTTG
>UWSL01000071.1 GCA_900552975.1 uncultured Mycoplasmatota bacterium
ATATGAAAAATTTTAAAATATTATTTCGTTATTTTAAAAAAGATAAGTTGAAGTTAATTACTTATATTATTTTTACTATATTAAGATGTTTTGAACCGTTAATAAATGCTTTTGTGTGGGCTCGAGCTTTCGAAGGACTTACAATGGGTAATAAAGAAGTTTTTGTGAAATATTTAGCTCTTTGGAGTTTCATAATTATTTTAGCTTGGGTTTTTATTGAGATACCAACAGAGTTAATTTATAACTATTTAGAGAAAAAATTTATGGAGCAGGTTAATAAAGATTTGTATGTTAAGGTAAGTGATTTGCCAGCGATAGCCTTTGAAGATATTGGAACAGGTGAATTTATTAATAGAATGTATACCGATCCAGATCGAATATTAGAATTATTACAAAAATTAATAAAATTAACTTGTCGTTTAGTAATAGCATTGATTATAGTCATTATTTCTTTTTCCGTTTCCTTTTTTGTAGGAATAGAACTTTTAATTTTATGTTTAGTAATGTTTTTATTATCTAATGTTTATTATCCAAAGTTAAAAAAAGTTCATGAAGATATTAAGAAAGATGCAGATAATTATATTAAGATAGCAACCCAAAATATTAGTGGAATACGTGAAATAAAAGCCTTAGGTATTAAAGAAAACATTAATAAAAGGGTATTTGCTAATATTGAAAGTTTATTCGGTAGTCAAAGAAAAATAGGTATTAATGAAACAATGTATTATTCTTTAAATAATTTATGTTATTTCGTTATTCAATTTATTATTTTATTGACTTTAGGTTTGCTATTTTTCAAAGGTAAAATAGCCTTAGCTTCATTTATTGTAATAGAAAAATATATTTGGCGTATTGATGATGTAGTAGAATCTTTATCTGATTTCAGCGTTTGTTTTAATAAAGTTACAGTATCTTTAAAAAGAATTGATGAAATATTAAATAATAAGCTATATAAAGATGAACAGTTTGGTAATGTCGTATTAGATTCTAAGAAGATTGCTATTTCATTTAAAGATGTAAAATTTAAATATCGTCAAGAAGATAAGAAATTTATATTAAAAGGTCTTACAATGGAATTAGAACCTAATAAAAAGATTGCCATAGTTGGTAAATCTGGTGAAGGTAAGTCAACTTTATTTAATTTATTGCTCAGATATTTTGATACTAATAAAGGTGAAATTTTACTTAATGGAACTAATATAAAAGATTTTACAGAAGATTCTTTAAGAGAAAGTGTTTCTATTATTAGACAATCACCATATCTATTTAATACGACTATTTTTGATAATTTTAAAGTAGTTAAAGAAGATGTAACTTTAGAAGAAGTAAAAAAAGTATGTAAAAAGGCTTATATAGATGATTATATAGAATCATTACCAGATAAATATGATACTTTAATTGGTGAAGGTGGAGTTAATTTATCAGGTGGTCAGAAACAGCGATTAGCTATTGCTAGAACTCTTCTAAAAGATACAAGGGTTATTTTGTTTGATGAAGCAACAAGTGCTTTGGATAATGAATCACAAGAGTATATTAAGAAAACAATTGATAATTTAGTTAAAACTCATACGATAGTCATAGTGGCACATAGACTTTCTACTATTATGGATGCTGATATTATTTACGTAATTGATGATGGAAGAGTTAAAGCCTTAGGAACACATGAAGAGTTAATGAAAAAATCAGCTTTATATAGAAAGTTATATAGTCCTGAAGTGTTAGATTTCTAACTCTTTTTTTTTTGTAAAAAATTTGCGTAAATATAATCTTTTGTTTATAATGGTAAGGAGATTAGGGGGATTACAATGCTTAAAAATTTAAAAATAAAAAAAGGTTTGTTAGCTGGAACGATGGCTTTTGTAATTTTAGGTAGTGGGTATAAAATAGTTAAAGTACAAGAAGTAAATCGAGTGAAAGGTTATTTAGAAGATTTTTTGACTGCTGATGATTATGTTGATTTGAGTAAGGTTAGTAAATCATATAATATTAAAGATTTTAGTGGCGAAGCTTTAGCTAAAGCTTTAGCCGATAGTGATATAAAGTATGTGAGAATTACTGATGATTTTATTTATGATGGTAAGCACGTAGAACCTTTTAAACAAAAGACAGCCTTGAATTATAATAGTGTTTTAGGAATTGATGACAATTCAGAAGTTGTTTATCAAGGGTACGAGCCCATTAGGAATAATATAGATGGCTCAGTGGTTTATGATATCCCAGAAGGATATGAATTAACTGATATTAATGTTTTAGCAGAACCGGTTAGATATGATGAATTAAATTCTAAAGAAGTTGTAGTTGTTGAAAATGATTATGAGGATTCTTATAGTTTAACTTTAAGGAGGAAATAATGAGATTAACTGAATTAGAATGTAAATTTAGAAAAGTTACTGGTTATGATAAAGTTGATGATATTTTAGCTGTCGTTTTTTATGGAAGTCGTGTAACAAAAAATAATAACGCTACAAGTGATTTAGATGTTCTTGTTATTTCAAAGAAAAAAGGTAACTTTAAAAAGGGTTTTATAATCGACGGAATTAAAGTTGATTGTCAAATATATGGATTAGATAGTATTTATGATGAACTTTATGATAAAAAGATAGCGTCTAATGAATATTTTAAAGCTGTTTTACAAAATGGTTTGGTCTTAAAAAATAAAGAAAAGACAATTGAATTAATTCAAGATTATTTAAAGGAAATAGATGAGATTAAATTAAAAAAGAGGACGATTAAAAGGGCTAATAGAAGAGAATTAGTTACTTTTTATGAAGATTTTTCTAATAAGCAAGATGATTATAGCTATTTTAATTTATTGGAAATTATTAGAAAAAATTATCATTTTTTAAAAAAATTTTCATATATTAGCAGTTTAAAAGTTAGTAAAATTTATACTAATAAAGAAAAGTATGAAAAGGATTATTGCTTAAATTTACCGACTTCTGATTTTATAAAATTATATATGGAAGCAATAAAAGAAGAAGATTTTCAGAAACGAATGATCATAATAAAAAAATTGATGACTTTCTTAAATGTTTCTTTGGATTATGATTTTTTTGATATGCGACAAGAGTATTTCAAAATGTATTCGTTAAATGAAATAAGGATTAATCTACTTGTTTTTCATAATAAAATAATAAGTATAGAATCTTTATTACAAAAGAATGATTCCTATATGAAAGCAGGTTATTATATAGTTTTAAAGGAAATAAATGATTTTGTTGATTTTTTGATTTTAGATGATGATGTAAAAAAACAATATGATGAATTATTTAAAAGAGCTGTTTTAGAAAAAGATAATATAAATAGTGTATTTTTATTATGGGAAATATTTCATTTGATTGAAAATGGTTATCATTTTGATTATGATAATTATGTGTTAAAATTATGATGTAAGGTGGTATTATGGTAATTCAACTTGGGATGTATGAAGTTCCTTTAGAAATAATAAGAAAAAAAAATAAAAATATTTATTTTAGATTTAATGATGAAGGAATTTTAGTTGTTACATGTAATAGATTTGTTTCTGAAAAAGAATTAAGAAATTTAATTGTACAAAATGAAAAATCTTTATTAAGAATGTATGAAAAATATATGAAAAAAATGGAAAAAGCTAAACAATTTTATTATTTAGGTAAACCATATACACTAGTCTATGATGAAAACGTTAAAGAAGTAGAAATAAAAGAAGATTTTATCTACGCTAGAGATTCTAAAAAATTAGAACAATGGCAAAAGAAAGAATGTATGAAAATCTTTGAAGAGCGAGTAAATGTATTGTTACAACGTTTTAGTAATATACCATTATTTACTTTAAAGATAAGAAAGATGAAAACGAGATGGGGAGTAAATAATGTTACAAAAAGAATTATTACTTTAAATAGTGAATTATTACGTAAAGATGTTGATTTGATTGATTATGTAATAATTCATGAATTGTGTCACTTTTATGAAGCTAATCATAGTAGTAAATTTTGGTATCAAGTAAGTTTAAGGTATCCAGATTATAAAATGGCAAGAAAAAGATTGAGGGATTAGAAAATGGAAATAATAAAATCGTTACAAAATCAAAAAGTTAAAGAATTAAGTAAGTTAAATCAGAAAAAATATCGTGAACGTGAAGGTAAATTCTTAGTTTGTGGAGAACATTTAGTTGAAGAAGCTTATAAAACTGGATATTTAATGGAAGTTATTCAAACAGAAGATTATGTTGTAACTTATGATGTTTTAACAACTTATGTCAGTTATGATGTATTAAAAAAAATAAGTAACTTAGATGCCCCACAAAAGATTATTGGAGTATGTCAAAAAAAACAGAGTAATGAAATTGGCAATAATGTACTTTTGATTGATGATTTGCAAGATCCGGGTAATTTAGGAACTATTTTAAGAAGTTCAGTAGCTTTTAATGTAGATACAGTAGTTTTATCAAATAATTGTGTTGATTTATATAATGATAAAGTTATTAGAGCTAGTGAAGGAATGATTTTTCATATAAATATTATAAAAAGAGATTTAAAAGATATTATTTTAGAATTACATGATAAACAATATGTTATTTTGGGAACAAAAGTAGATGGTGGCACTAACTCAGATGATATAACTAAAGTTAATAAAATGGCCTTTATTATTGGTAATGAAGGAGCTGGTGTTAAACAAGAATTATTGAATGAATGTGATGATTATCTTTATATTCCTATGAATAAAGAATGCGAGAGTTTAAATGTCGGAGTAGCAACAGGAATTATTTTATATACTTTGTTTAGTAAGAGGGATGTTTAATGGAATATGTTTTAATTGGTAAAATAGTAAATACTCATGGTATTAAGGGTGAACTTAGAATAAAAAGTGACTTTTTGATGAAAGAGCGTGTTTTTAAAAAAGGAATGTCTTATTATATTGGAAAAGATAAAACTTTAGAAAAAGTAGTTTCTTATAGACATCATAAAGATTTTGAAATGGTTTGTTTTGAAGGGTATGATAATATAAATCAAGTCCTAAAATATTTAAAAAGTAACGTTTATGTTAAAAAAGCTGATTTATGTTTGAAAGATAATGAATATATTTTGGAAGAATTAATTGGATTTCAAGTAGTTGAAAATGAAGAGGTACTTGGTAAAATACAAGAAATAATGTATAATAGTAGTAATGTTTTATTATATGTTAAGGCAGAAAAAAATTTTTATATTCCAAATAATAGCCATTTTATTAAAAAGGTTGATATGTTAAAAAAAGAAGTTATTGTGGAAAATACAAAAGGATTGATACTATGAAAATAGATATATTAACTTTGTTTCCTGCTATGTTTGATGGTTTTATAAATGAATCAATTATTAAAAGAGCAATTGAAAAAGACTTAGTTGAGATTAATGTTATTGATTTTAGAAAATATAGTGAATTGAATAATGGTCAAGTAGATGATACTCCTTATGGTGGTGGCGGTGGAATGGTTTTAAGAATAGAGCCACTTTATAAAGCAATAACTACTTTAAAAGAAAATGATCCAGAAGCTAAAGTAGTGCTAATGTGTCCAGATGGTATAGTATATAAGCAAAAGTGGGCTGTTTCTTTAGCACAAAGTTCTCATCTGATTTTGGTCTGTGGTCATTATGAGGGATTTGACGAACGAATAAGAACGCTTGTTGATTATGAAATTAGTGTAGGAGATTATGTATTAACTGGTGGTGAATTACCGGCAATGATTGTAAGTGATAGTATTATAAGACTTTTAGATGGCGTTATTACAAAAACAAGTTTAGATAGTGAATCATTTACGGATAATTTATTAGATTATCCTACTTATACAAAACCACAAGAATTTATGGGAATGAAAGTTCCAGATGTCTTACTTAGTGGAGATCATCAAAAAATAAAAGAGTGGCGAGATGAAATGCGTATTTTAAGAACAAAAGAGAGAAGACCAGATTTATTTAATTAAAAGAAGGTGAAGTAAATGGCTGGCTACTTAGTTAATAAAAATCATAATGATTTAGCAGTTGTAGCAATTAAAGATTTAGATGGGTATAAATTTAGACCGCGAAATCGAGGCAACTATGTTAATGTAAGTCAAGTCACAATCGTTAATGGAGTCATGATTGATCGTATTTTGACCTTAAAGTTTGATAAAGCTTTTAAAAGATTAGTAGCAATGGCCATGCAAGTTATAAACGATGATGATGCGACTTCGGATGATGCACAAATTGTTTTAGATGAAGCAGAATTAGTTAAGGAAATATTAATAAATCGTTATAACAAATATTTTAAATTAGAAAAAGAACAATTATTATTAAAAAAATTACATGTTATTGAAAATGAAATTAGAATGAAAATGGTAGCCATAAAACAAAAGGCCCAATATTTAGAGAAGCAAGAACAACAACGAAGAGGCAGAAGTTTATAATTTTTTTAAAAAGTATATCTTTAGCTTGTAAATATACTTTTTTTTTGTTATAATCGTAATTGCTTCAAGGAAGAAAATCCGCTGAGTTTGATATTTATGATTTTCCGGTAAAGTAAAATAGATTGAGAAAGGAAGTATATTATGACAAATTTAATTGACAAAATTAATGCGAAGCATGTAAAAAAAGATATTCCTGAATTCCGTGTAGGAGATACTGTAAGAGTAGACGTATGGGTAAAAGAAGGAAAGAAAGAAAGAATCCAAGCTTTTGAAGGCTTAGTTGTAGCAAAAAAAGGTGGTAGTGTTTCTGAGACTTTCTCTGTACGTAAGAAATCAAGTGGTATTGGTGTAACAAGAGTATTCCCTGTTAATTCACCTGCTATTGATAAAATTACAGTAGTTAAGAAGGGCGTTGTAAGAAGAGCGAAACTAAACTTCTTAAAAGGCATGAGAAAAGAATACAAAGTAAAAGAAAGAAATTAATTTGGTTATTAAAAAAGTACTTTCACATTTCGAAAGTACTTTTTATTTGTTATCAATAATATTTTGATTACAAGTAGCATTATTTTCTTTTTCTGCTTCTAATAAACTATTTATTTCAGTATTACGATCAGCTGATAGAGTAATATTAAAATTATTGCTTTTAATTTCTTTTGATTGTAAACTAGTTACTTCATAATTATTATACAAATGTAATGTATTGTATTCATATTCACATTTTAATTGATAATTATTTTCGATTTGATTAAATTGGTAACAATAATTTTGTAACTCGGTATTTTCATCATCAGAGATATTGTCATAAGATAATTTGATTTCTTCATTAATATTAGAGATAAGATCATTTTCAGCTTGATATGTCGTATTATAAGAAGAAGTTCCAATAATTAATTTATCTTGTAAGGGGATTGCGTAGTTATTTATTTTAGTTAAATCTTCCTGACATGTATAAGATTTAGGTTCGATTTTTTTTATCGCATTTTTGCCTAATAGGACTTGTTCTGTTTCATTAACACCTTGTGCACGTTCAACGAAGAAAACGTTATAAGCCCAAAAAATGCATACACCTAAGACAACAACTAAAACAACTAACAGTAAAATTTCTTGTTTCTTTTTAGTAGCTTCATTTTGTTCTGGTGTTTTTTCTTCTTTTTTCTTAGGAGTTGCAGGAAGTGTACTTAAATCATTTAAATCAATTTTACCTTTATTATTTGGTGTTGTTGAAGTTTCGTTAGTTGTAGTAGTGTTTTCTTGAGCTACTGGTTGAACTACTTTCTTAGGATGTTGTTGTTCTTCACGAAGCTTTTCTTCTAGTGCTCTTTTCTCTTCTTGTTGTTTATGAAAATTTTCTGCATTTTGATTAAAAACATTGAATGCATCATCATTAAAAGAATCATTAAAATTATTTTGATTATTATTGCCGTTGTTCATTTTTATCATCCTTTACTCTTATAATTATAACATAAAAAATTGAGAAGTTTGAAAAATTAAATATTAAATATTAAAAAAATTAGCAAATAA
>UWSL01000072.1 GCA_900552975.1 uncultured Mycoplasmatota bacterium
ATATTTTTGGTGATTAATAATGAATTATAAATATACTTCTAGATGTGAAGAAGATACACAAGAATTAGCTCAAAATATTGAAAGTGAAAAATTTACAGGAATGGTTATTTGTTTATGGGGAGAACTAGGTAGTGGTAAAACAGTTTTTGTTAAAGGTTTTGCTCAATCTTTAGAAGTTACAGAAACAATTACGAGTCCTACCTATAATTTAGTAAAAGAATATACGGATGGAGAAATGCCTTTGTATCACATGGATTTATATCGTTTGGATGATAATGGTGATTCAGTAGGAATATTTGATTACTTTAATAAAGATGGTATTTGTATTATTGAATGGCCAGAAATGATTGAAAATAATTTACCAGATGAAAGATTAGATATAAAATTTAAAGTTGTAGATGAAGAAAAAAGAATTTTAGTTTGCACTCCTCATGGTTCAAAATATGAAGATCTTTGTGAAGCTGTATTTTAAACTCTTTGGAGTTTTTTTATTTTGACAAAAAGTGATATAATATAGGTCGAAAGGAGTTTTTTTATGTTTTCTTTATTTATTGATACTCATTTTGATGAGGTTGTGTTAGTCCTATTTAAAGATGGAATGGTATTAGATAAGATTATTTTAAATAGTGGATATAAGCATAGTGTTGTAACTTTACCATCTATAAAGGAATTAATTGAAAGAAATAATATTAATAAGTCTGATATCAGAGAAATTATTGTAGTTGTTGGTCCTGGTTCTTTTACTGGTGTTAGAATTGGTGTTACTATTGCTAAAACATTAGCTTATTCTTTAAATTCATCTATAAAAGAAATCGATTCTTTGATGTTGAAAGCATTGTCTGTTAATGATATTTTAAGTGATTTTTATGTTTCAATCGAGGATAGGAATGGAGCTTTTGTTGGAAAGTTTGATGTTTCGAGAAAAAAAATAGGAGATTATGTTTATTTGTCTAAGAGTGATTATTTATCTTTGAAAAATGCTGAAAATGTTTTTGCAAACGTTGATATTGATTATGATAAAGTCTATGTATATTTGAAAAATATTCCAGAAACTAATGTTCATAATGTTAATCCTTTATATGTAAAAAAAATAGAGGTTTTAAAATGATAAAAAAGCTTTCAATAGCTGATAATGATTCTTTTTGTAAATTAGGTTTACTTTTAAAAGATAATTTTTCTTCTTTGTATAATTTGCAGGAGATAATATCTTTAGATTATGAAGATGTTTGGGGTTTTTATAATGATGCTGAATTAGTTGGATTTATTCATTTGTCTGTATCCTTTGAGAATATTGATATAGTTAATATTGTTGTTGACCCTTTACATCGCAATTTAGGAATAGCAATTTCTTTAATAGAAAGCATTGAAAAAAATTATCCTGACTGTGAACATTTATTTTTGGAAGTTAGAGAGGATAATATTCCTGCAATTAATTTATATAAAAAAATGTCTTTTTTGGAAATTAATAGAAGAAAAAACTATTACGACAATGCTGATGCGTTGGTTATGGAAAGGAATATAAAGAAATGAAAGATATAAATATTTTGGCTATAGAGTCGTCTTGTGATGAAACAAGCATGGCAATTATAAAAAATGGATGTGAATGTATTCAATTAACTGTTTTAACTCAGATGGATGTTCATGCATTGTATGGTGGAGTTGTGCCAGAAATTGCCTCTAGAATGCATACGGAAAATATTACAATGGTTTTGGATGAAACCTTAAAAAAAGCTAATATGAGAATTGATGATATTGATGCGATAGCTGTTACTTATGCTCCAGGGTTGTTGGGAAGTTTACTCGTTGGAGTTGAATGTGCAAAAACTTTAGCTTATATATATGATAAACCACTCATAGCAGTAAATCATATAGCAGGACATATTTATGCGAATAACTTAGAAAGAAAAATGGAATTTCCATTGCTTGCTTTGGTAGTTAGTGGAGGACATACCGATTTAATATTAATGAAGGATGATTATGATTTTATACACATCGGTGGTACTTTGGATGATGCTATAGGAGAATGTTATGATAAGGTGGCACGTGTTTTGGGATTAAAGTATCCTGGTGGACCAAATGTAGAAAAGTTAGCATTAGATGGTCGACATACTTATAATTTACCTATACCTATGAATGATAATTCTTTTAATATGAGTTTTAGCGGTCTAAAAAGTAGTATAATTAATCTTGTTCATAATGAAAAGCAACGTGGTAATGAAATAAATAGAGCTGATTTGGCACGTAGTTTTCAAGATGTTGCTATTGATCAGTTAGTTAGAAAAAGCGAATTAGCTATAAAAAAATATAATGTAAAAAACATGATAATAGCAGGTGGAGTTTCTGCTAATAAGTATTTACGTGATGAAATAAAAAAAATGACAGATAAAAATGGTGTAGAACTTTGTGTACCAAGTTTTAAATATTGTACTGATAATGCAGCTATGATTGGAGCAGCTGCTTATCCTTTATATTTACAAAAAAAATTTGCACAATTGGATTTAAATGCTTCTAGTTGTGAAGAACTATATTAGTAATTTGAAATTTTGTATAATTTGATATTTATGGTATTATATTTATGATATGAGGGTGAAATTTATGAAGAAAGTTTTAGTAACTGGAGCAGCTGGGACGATTGGATTACAAACAATACGTTTTTTATTGAGTGAAGGAAAGTATGAAATTACAGCTTTAGAACTAAAAAATATTCGAGTTTATAGAAGATTGAAAAAATTTCGTAAAAGAATAAATATTGTTTATGGAGATGTTAATGATAGCGCTTTGGTTGATGCTTTAGTAAAAGATCATGATGTTGTAATTCATTTAGCTGGAGTATTACCCCCATTTGCCAATATAAAAGATGATATGACTCGTCTTAACGATTATGAAGGGACTGTTAATATTGTAGAAGCGATAAAAAATTATAATCCACGTTGTTATTTATTATATCCATCTAGTACTTCTGTTTATGGTTCTGTTGATGAAATAGACAATATAACGGTTAAAACTAAGGGGACAATAAATGATTATGATTTTTATTCTAAATATAAATTACGTTCGGAGCAGTATATTAAACATAATTTAAAAAATTATTCTATTTTTCGATTAAGTTATGTTTTATGTGATTTAAAAAACGAAACTATTATTTATAATGTGCCGAAAGATTTAAACATTGAAACAATTTCTAGTGAAGATGCCGGTTATGCTTTTGTTGCTGCATTGGATTTTAAAAATGATTTAAACAGAAAAATTTTTAATTTATCTGGTGGTAGTAAGTATCGAATTAATTATCGTGATTATTTGATAAGAATTTTAAAAGATTATGGACTATCGTTAAGTTTTTTATCTGCATATTTCTTTTCTGAAAAAAATTATTATGGTGGTTATTATGTAGATGGTGATAAACTAAATGATATTTTAAATTTTAGAACTAAAGATATTAATTTATATTATGAATTTATAGATGATTACCGTTTTAAATTGTCTCGTTTTATACCAAGATTACTAGCATTACCTTTTGTTTGGATTCTTAGTATAAATAAGAAAAAGTAGGTTATTTATGAATGGATTAGTACTTGAAGGTGGCGGAGTAAAAGGCTCTTATCAGGTAGGAGCTTATTTTGCTTTTAGAGATTGCCATGTTAAATTAGATGGTTTTGTAGGAACGTCAATAGGTGCTTTTAATTCTGCTATTTTAGCTTGTGGAAAAGGAAAAGAACTATTGGATTTTTGGTATAATGTTAAACCTGGTGAAATTTTAGGATTTGATAAAAAATATATTGAAGCTGTTGAAGAAAAAAAGATAGATTTATCGTCTATTGGTGGTTTGGCTAAAACTTTTGGTAAGGTTGTTACTAACTTAGGTTTTGATAATACAGGATTGTATGAATGTTTGAAAAATATTTTTAATGAGCAAGAGCTAAGAAAATCGAAAAAAGATTTTGGATTGGTTACAGTAAGGTTACCAAAGTTAGAACCAATATATACTTATAAAGAAATGATACCAGATGGTAAAGTTGGAGAATACATCTTAGCTAGTTGTTATTTACCGGTTTTTCGTGAGAAAAAAATAATTGATAATCACTATTATATCGATGGTGGTTTTTATGATAATAGTCCATCGGTAATGTTAGCAGATTTAGGGTATAAAAATATCTATGTTATAAAGATAAAAGGAATTGGTATTGATCGTAAACATAAATTTAAAAATACTAATTTGATTAATATATCTCCAAGCAGAAATAATGGTAAAATATTAGAACTTGATCAAAATGTGATAAGAGATAATATTATGATGGGATATTATGATACATTGAGAATATTAAAAAAGAATGACGGTTATAAATATAATTTTAAAAGAAAAAGTGATTATTTTTATAATTTTATATGTAGAAAAGTTGATAAAAGAGAATTACGACGTATTAAAAATTTTTTTAATGCAGAATCAAATAAAGAAGCAATAATAAAATCTTTTGAATATGTAATGGAAAAAGAGAAAATAAATTATTATGATGTTTATAATCCATATAAAATATTAAAAATATTAAAAAGAAAAAAGAAAGCACATTTTGTTTATAAATTTTTAAGGAAATTAAAAGTTTTTTTCTAGAATTGTAAAGATGATTTGTGTATAATAATATGGTTATGTGAGGTGTTAGAACATGGGAAGAGCTTATGCAGTAAGAGAAGCCAAAATAAAGAAAACAGGGGCAGCTAGAGGAAAGTTGTATACTAATTTTGCTAAAGAAATATATTTAGCAGCTAAAAGGGGCGTTCCTGAGATAGAAGCTAATAGTGAATTAAAACACTTAGTAGAAAAAGCTAAAAAACAACAAGTTCCAGCAGATATTATTAACAGAGCAATTGAAAAGGCTAAAGGTGCTGGAAAAGATGAATATGAGGAAATAATATATGAAGGATTTGGGCCGGGAGCATCAACTTTAATGATAAAAACTTTAACAGATAATGTTAATCGTACTGTTGGGGAAGTAAGAGCTGCCTTTAATAAAGTACATAAAAGTTTAGGAGTAAGTAATTCTGTATCTTATAATTATGATAATTTATCAGTAATGAGTTTTAAATCAAATGCTGAAGAAGAAATTTTAATGGCTTTGTTAGACGCTGGAATTGAACCAATTGAATGTGAAACAGATGGAGAATTTTTAAATGTATCAGTAAATTATATTGATACTATAAAAGCTAAAGAAGTAATAGAAAAGATTGTTCCAAATGTTGATTATGAGATTGATGAATCTGGATGGTATGCTAAAACTTTAGTTGAATTGACTAGTGAAGATATGGAATTGTTTAATCGACTTTATTCTTTATTAGATAGTGTTGATGATGTAACAGAGATTTATCATAATGTAAAAATAGATAGTGAATAACTATCTTTTTTCATTTGTTTATCACATTTTTGTTATAATATTTTAGATGAAAGATGGTGAAATATATGAAAATCTTAGTAGTTGATGATGAAGAGCTAATTAGAGGAGTAATTAAAGAATATTTAACTTTGGAAAATTTTATAGTAGATGAAGCTCAAGATGGTAATGAAGCAGTGGAAAAAGTTAAAGAAAATGATTATAATTTGATAATTATGGATATTATGATGCCAAAGAAAGATGGTTATCAAGCTTGTAAAGAAATAAAACAAATTAAGGATATTCCTTTTATAATGTTATCAGCAAGAGGAGAAGAGTACGATAAACTAATTGGATTTGATTTGGGAATAGATGATTATGTAACTAAACCTTTTAGTCCTAAAGAATTAGTTGCTCGTGTTAAAGCTGTTATTAAAAGATTTAATGGTGATGGTACAATAATGCGTTTTGGTGGTTTGACTATTGATGATAAGGCTCATGATGTATTTATTGATGATAAAAAAATATATTTAACACCCAAGGAATATGACTTGTTAAAATATTTTGCTTCAAATAAAAATATTGCTTTGTCAAGAGAACAATTATTAACAAATATTTGGGGTTATGACTTTTATGGTGATGATAGAACAATTGATACACATGTAAAGACTTTACGAAATAATTTAGGTAAATATAGGGATTTAATAACTACAGTACGTGGAATGGGATATAAATTTGAATACAAAGAAAAAAATTAAATTTAATTCTATTAAGTTTAAAACTTTAGGATATTTATCTTTGTTTTCTATATTTATTTTATTGTTATTTTGGGAATTACAAATGGTTTTTTTAGATGTTTTATATGAAAAATATCAAATTAAAGATATGAATAATATGGCTAAAGAAATTTATGCTGCTGATTCAAGTAGTTTGCGATTATTGCTTAATGAATTAGTATATAATAATTCTGTTTGTATTGAACATTTAAGTAGTGACGGAGTTAGTACGCTTTATAATGATAAATCGACTGGTTGTTTGCTTGGTAAAAGAAATTCAATTCTTTCTGAGTATAAAAACGAGTTGATTGAAAGTGGTGAAGAATTAAAAGCTATTAAGTTTGTTAATCCAGATTATGAATCAGAAGCTTTATTATATGGTATAAAAGTTAATAAAGGAGAATATGTTTTTTTATTTTCAATGTTGAGTGATGTTAATAGTAATTCAATGGCTATTAAAGGTCAACTTATTTATATAACTTTGTTAGTAATAATATTTGCTATTTTGATTAGTATGTTTTTATCAAAAATGATTAGTAAACCAATTGAGCAAATTACTGCGAAATCAAAGCAATTAGCGAATGGGGACTATAATGTTGTGTTTGATAAGAATGGTATATTAGAAATAGATGAGTTAGCTGACACTTTAAATTATTTAGAGAGTGAAGTTAGCAAAACTGATGAGTATAGAAGAGATTTAATGGCTAATGTTTCACATGATTTGAAAACACCATTAACGATGATTAAAGCTTATGCGGAAATGATAAGGGATATTTCTTATAAAGACAAAGAAAAGATGGATAAGCATTTAGAGGTAATAATTTCAGAAACTGATCGTTTAAATATTTTGGTTGGAGACATCTTAACTTTGTCAAAATTACAAGCTAATGCGGATATTCTTAATATAGATACTTTTGATTTATGTGAAGAAGTTAGAGAAATTTTGAAAAAATATGAAATAATGAAAGAAACTGAAAATTATAATTTTATTGTTAATATGCCGGAAAAAGCTTTAATAAGAGCTGATAAAAATAAGATTAATCAAGTAATATATAATCTAATTAATAATGCGATGAATTATACTGGTAATGATAAAAATGTTTGGATAAATATAATTGAAAATAAAAAAGATTATTTGGTTGAAATTAAAGATTCGGGTAAGGGGATTGACAAAGAACATTTAGAGCATATTTGGGAAAGATACTATAAACATGAGAAGAATCATCAAAGAAATGTTATTGGGACTGGTTTAGGTTTGTCAATTGTAAAAAATATTTTAGAGTCACATGATTTTGAGTATGGCGTAAAAAGTATTAAAAATAAAGGGACAACATTCTATTTTAAGGTTAAAAAAAATAATTTAGATAAGTAAAAAATTTTATCATTTCTTCACAATTTTTTCATAAATAAAGAGTATGATGTAATTATGGAAGGGAGAAGTGATAGAGTAATAAAAAATATAGATGTATTAAAGTAATAATAATTAAATTTAATATATAATATAAAACCCTATACAATTAAATAACATATAAACTCAAACTCACACTTTAAAAAGACACAATAGTGTCTTTTTCGTTTACTTATTTATATTGTAATATTTCATTTGTTCTTCACAATTTTTTCATAAATAAAGAGTATG
>UWSL01000073.1 GCA_900552975.1 uncultured Mycoplasmatota bacterium
AGATAAGTTTTATATATTATTAATTATAATAAACTTATGCTATTATAAAAAAGAAATTAAGGGTGATTTGTATGGAATGTAGTATTTCAAATATCATTGATATGCATGATACTTGGTTATCTATTGATTCAATTCAAGGCTGTACTAATGGTTGTAAATACTGCTTTCTTCAAGGAAAAGGTGATAATTTATCTCAACCAAAGATAATAGCAAGCGCAAGCGAAACCATATCTTACTTATTTTCTTCAAAATATTATGATTCACGTATCCCGCTTTGTTTACTACCGGGGACTGATCCATTTTTAAATGAGATAAATGCCAACTACGTCAAGGAGTTATTAGAAATACTGGCTAGTAAAAAGGTTTCCAATCCTATTATTATAATAACCAAATGCCTTATTCCTGATTATATCCTTGAATATTTAGATGAACTAACAAAAAAGGGGTTTAAAATAGTCGTCTATTTAAGCTATTCTGGTCTAGGCAAAAAATATGAGCCTAATATTGACTATCAAAATATCAAACTTAATTTCTATAATTTAGCATCTAGAGGGATCCGAATAATTCACTATTATCGACCATTTCTACAAGAAAACTCTAGTGCTAAAAATATAAAAGACATGTTAGATTTTGTTAACCAATACACTAATATTTCTGTGATAACTGGTTTAAAACTAAGATCTGACTTTATAGATAAAATAGATTTTTTCCCACTTGCCAAAACAAATCGGGAAGAATGTATAAATGCTTCAAGCATTTGGCCACGTTCTGCTTATGATTTTTTCTTTCAAGATTACCAACATTCTCAAAATGTTTTTCAAACCAATTACTGTGCTTTAGCTCAAGTATTAGAAGAACCATGTCCACAATATTTTGGTACTTTTGAATGTAAAAATTATAATCATTGTTCCCCAGAACAAAGGAAACGTTGCAATACATTTAAGAAAAATCAACTTCAAAATGTTGATCATATTTTGTATGATCTAATAAAACGTTTAGGTAAGTTGACTAACGAAATAGAAATAGTTAAAGAAGAAAATAATATTATCATAAAAAATAGTAAACTTACTATTGCTGATGCTGCTTATCTAACGCGGATTTTAGGATATAAAGTTTCTATAGATAAACGTCAAGAAGACGATATTCATTTCAATTCTTCAATTACTAACTCTAAACCACTAATTTTTTAAAGGAGTAAAATAATGAATAATTTACAATTTTTTTTAACTAACGAATATCAAAAGGCTCTTCAATTAAAAGATGAGTTTAATAAACTAAAAAATAAAGACTGGAATAGTTTAATTGTTTTATTAGAACTTAATGTTCAAATTGGTCACGTTTTCAATACCTTTAACCATACCAAAGACATCACCGAGCTAAATCGTCCTATCAATAATTTAGGCGATGAACTAAGTGATGTCTTACTTCAGTTATCTTATCTTTTATACCTTGAAAAAATAGATTTAACTAATTTAGAACAATATAGTAATTATCAATATCATGAACTTGATGGTTTAACAATCATTCTTGGTCAATTGACCGAAGCATTACTAGAAAAATATGGTTATCGTTTTACTAAAGATCGTACTAATTTTGACGATATTAATGCTTTTATCAAAGATCGTCTTATTAAATTGTTTATTATTGTTTTAAATATAGCAGATTCTTATAATTTAGATATAAATAAAGAATTTGAAGTAATGTTTGAAGATGCTAATAACTTTATTAAAAGGAAAATTACTAATGGAAATGCTTGATATCTTTGATGAAAATCATAACTTAATAGGAACATGTAGTAAAAAAGAAGTTCATGAAAAGGGCTACTGGCATCAAGTATTTGCTTGTCTTTTTATTAATTCTAGGAATAACCTTGTTTACTTACAATATAAAAATAATAGCCATAATCCATTATCTTCTCTAAATAAACTAGATATATCTGTAAGTGGTCACTTAATTAGTGGGGAAACTCATAAGGATGGTGTTCGCGAAATAAAAGAAGAAGCATCTTTAGATGTATCATATGACCAGTTACATTACCTAGGAATGCATAAAACAAATGTTACCATAAATAAAAATTATATTATTAGAGAATTTCATTATGAACATATCTATGATCATGACTTTTCTAATGATAAATTACAAAGTATTGACGATGAAGTCTTATACTTTGTTGCCTTTGATCTTGATAAACTACTAAACTTTATTAAAAATCCACAGGGAAATATTCTAGGTCAAACTCCTTATGGTACTCAAAAATTTACTAAAGATGATTTTATTACTGCTTACTTAGATGAAACTAAATATTATGAAAAATATTTATACTTAGCTAAAAAGATTATCAAAAATGAACCAGTAAGCTGGAAATAAAGCACTTTAAGTGCTTTTTTTATTCATAGACTTCTAAAACGAAAGATGCTAAAATAATGGAGGTGATTAATTATGTTATCTATAAAAGATTTAACTGTTGAAGCAGAAAATAAAGAAATATTAAAAAATTTTAACTTAGATATTAATGATGGTGAAATTCATGCCTTAATGGGACCAAATGGAGTTGGTAAAAGTACTATTTGCCGTACTCTTTTAAAAGATCCTAACTACCTTGTAAAAAAAGGTCAAATAACTTATAACGAAAAAGATTTAGCTAATCTAACCACAACTGAAATTAGTCGTTTAGGAATTATGATGATTAGTCAAAATCCTATTGCTATTGAAGGAGTAACTAATGCCGAAATGCTAAGAATGGCTCTTTCAGAAAAAAATAATGAACATATTGATATCTTTAAATTCTATAAAGAAGCCAAAACTATCTGCGAAAAATTAAATGTTCCAGAAAGCTTCCTACATCGTAATATTAATGATGGAATGAGTGGTGGTGAACGTAAGAAAAACGAACTTATCCATATTTGGATGCTTAAGCCTTCTTTCTTAATCCTTGATGAAGTAGATTCTGGTTTAGATGTTGATGCCTTAAAAATTGTTGCTAATTCCTTAAAAGAATATCATGAAGAAACTAATTGTAGTATTTTAGTAATTACTCATAATCCCAAATTATTAAATATCTTAGAACCTGATTATATTCATATCATTAAAAATAAAAAAATAATTAAAACTGGAGATAAAAGCCTTGCTAATCTTATCGAAAAAAATGGATTTAGTAATTTAAGCGAGACAAACGAATAGGACTGAACTAGAAAAATGAATAAAATAATAGTAGAAAAAGAAGAAAAAATCCAATTAACAAACAATGTATTTAACTTAGAAATAAAAACAGCTAAAGTTATAATTGAAATAACAGGTAAGGTTTTAATAAATGAAATCATCAATACTAAAGAAGATAATGTTGAAATAATAATTAACTTAAATAAAAATAGTTCATTACTTTATAATCGTTTTCTAATTTCTGATAAAATAAATAGCAATATAACTATTAATCAAGAAAATGATAGCAATGCTATTTTCAACTATTCAATAATTGCTTATAATAAAGGCAAAATAACATTTAATAGTAATATAAAAGGTGATAATAACAATACTAATATTGATATTAGAGCCGTTACTGAAAAAAAGGGTTCACTAAATATTGCTTGTACTTCTGCTGCTGTTAAAAAGACTAAAGAAAATGTTATTTTAGAAGATATAAGAATCCTTCTCTTAAACGATGAGGAAAATATAATCATTCCAGATCTTTTAGTATCTTCTAACGAAGTAGAAGTTAACCACGCTGCTACTTTAAGTGGCTTAAAACAAGATGAACTATTTTATTTAATGAGTAAAGGTTTAAGTCGTGAAGCCTCAGCTAACTTAATTAAAAACGGCTTTTTAATAAACAACTTAGAATTACCAACATCTGAACAAGAAACAATTAAAGAATTAATTGGGAGGTGAAAAAATGAATCGTGAAGATTTTCCGATGCTCAAAAAAGGAATTATTTATCTAGATAACGGTGCAACAACATGGAAACCAATTTCAGTTGTTGAAAAAATAAATTCTTATTACACACAATATACAGCTAATGCTCACCGTGGAGATTACGATATTTCGATGCGTGTTGATATGGAATATGAAGGAGCCCGTGATAAAGTTCAAAAATTCATTAATGCTAAGAGTCGCCAAGAAATTGTTTTCACTAGTGGTACTACAGATTCTTTAAATATAATTGCAAGTGGTTTTTTTCGCCACAATTTAGAACCAAATGACGAAATTCTTAT
Source organism: uncultured Mycoplasmatota bacterium (assembly GCA_900552975.1). Lineage (GTDB taxonomy): Bacteria > Bacillota_I > Bacilli_A > RF39 > UBA660 > Coprovivens. The sequence goes on from UWSL01000073.1 coordinate 4,210, forward strand.
AACAGAAAGTGAACATGCCTCAAATGTCTTACCATGGTTTCGTCTAGCCAAAACAAATGGTGCTGTAGTTAAATTCTGTGAACTAGATGATAATCATTACGTAACATTAAATAATTTGAAAAAGAGTATAACACCTCGAACGAAAGTTATCAGCTTAGCTCAAATTACTAATGTTATCGGAGATTTGCGTCCTTTAAAAGAAATCTGTCAATTTGCTCATGAACATAACATATTTGTTGTTGTTGATGGTGCTCAAAGCGTTGCTCATATACCTATAGATGTTCAAAATATAGATTGTGATTTTCTAGCTTTTTCTGGCCACAAAATGTGTGGTCCAACCGGAATAGGTGTCTTATACGGAAAATATGAACTTCTAAATGCCATGGAACCTCAAAATTTAGGTGGCGGGATGAATGAATCATTTGATTCAGTTGATGAAGTATATTTAAAAGAATTACCAACGCGTCTTGAAGCTGGAACTCCTAATATTGAAGGAGCAATCGGCCTTGGAGCTGCTATTGATTATCTAAGTAACATTGGCATGGAAAATATTGCAGCTTATGAACAAAAATTGCGAAGATACGCATATGACAAATTAAAAACAATCAGTCATATTGATATTATTAATGAAGAGAGTGATAGTGGTATTATTGCTTTCAACGTTGAAGGAATTTTTGCTCAAGATATTGCAGTTTACCTAAATAAATACAATATTTGTGTTCGTGCTGGTAACCATTGTGCTAAAATTTTAAAAAATGAAGTAGGTGCTAAAAACACCGTTCGTCTAAGTATCTATTTTTACAATACTTATGAAGAAATAGATAAAGTTGTAGAATTATTAAAAGATAAAAATAAAATATTAAACGAAATGCTATAGGAAGTGTAACAATGAATCCAGAAATAAAAAAAGAAATAATCATGGAAAATTACTTAAATCCTCTAAATAGGGGAGCAATAACTGACGAAAAGTATATTAAAGTAAATTCCAATAGTGAAACTTGTATTGATAACATTGATTTATATGTCTTATTTGAAGATGGAAAAATTAAAGATGTTCATTTTGATGGTGAAGCTTGTGCAATTTCAACTTCTGCAACTTCAATTATGATAAAACTATTAATTGGTAAAACCATTGAAGAAGTTAAGAATTTAATTACTAATTATTATAACATGATTGATGAAAAAGAGTATAATCCCGAACTTCTTGAGGAAGCTAACTGCTATGATGAAATTTACAAACAGCAAAATCGCAAAAGTTGTGCTACTATTCCATGGCACGCTCTTGAAAAAGCTCTTGCTGTCTATGAAAAACAATAAAAAATTGTAAGTTATCTTACAATTTTTTTATTTTCCAGTATTTATAAAAGTCAAAAATAAAGTAATAATTCCACTAATAATAAAGCAAAAACCTAAAACTGGTAAAGCCCAATTTAATAGGAGACCATCTTCGATAACAATATTAGGTTTACTAGTCAAAACTTTTAAAGCTTTTTTTCTTTTTCTTAAATCTTTACTATTCATAATATCTTGACTATTATAAGTATACGTTTTTCCTTGGTATTCATATTCATAAATTGCTAATCGTACTAAGTTATCATTTTGCTTTAATTCATTAAAACCAATTACTGTTCCCAAAACCTTCTCCTTTTCCCCAAAACCTAGTTTCTCGCCCCATATTAGTCGTGGTAAAAAAATGAAACCAATTCCTAAAAAAAATAAAACTAAAGCTAATATTAAACCAGCAATAAATTCTCTTGTAAAAGTTATTTGATCTATTCCAGGAGTTAACAATAAAATAGGCCCAGCAATTAAATTAAAACCTACCAAAGCTAAAAACCAACCTAGGACATTTTTAAAATAAACTAAAATTAAACCAAAAATTAAAAAATATTGTCCGAAAATAATAATACTATATATTGGATTTGTCTTATAAACAACAAAACAAGCTCCCAAACTGGCAATCATCCATATAATCCCTAATGAAATCAATAAAATTTGTTTAACTGAGTATTTTTTCTTTTCCTTTTTTACTATAAAATCCTTTCTTCTTACTTTCATTAAATCATCCTTATCTATTATATAGCTTAAAATAAATAGAAAAATAAATCAATAGTTCTCTATTTTTATAAAATTTATTTTAATAGTATAAATTTATCAAAACTACTGATACTAAAAATAGAAAGGTTTTGATAAAATGAAAAAAGTTCCTAATATGATTTCGACTAAAGATTTATCATACTTAGAAGATATGTTTAACTGGCATTTTATTATCTGTAAGAAAGCCCACACTTACATGACAATTATCGAAGATGCTACTTTAAGTGATTTTATGAAAGATGTTTATAAAAAGCATAAAAAAATCTGTGAAAAAATTTTAAAAATTTTAGATTAGGAGGCAAATATGGCAAATAAAGTATGTTGTGATGAAACAAGTGTACCCCAAACTATTGAAATGAATGATCGAGATTATCTTGATGATATATTATGTACGGAAAAAGAAATAACCAAAAACATGTGTCTTGCTCTAACAGAAGCTAGCAACACTGAACTACATGAAAATCTATATGATATCTTTACGACAGTCAACGAGCTCCAGCAAGAAGCTTTTGAAATAGCTTGGAATAATGGGTGGTACAAATTAGAAGAAGCTGAAAAAGCCAAAATAAATCAAGCCAAAAAAGCTTTACAAAAAAAATTAGATGAATTATCTAATTGATTAGATTAAAGACTTAATTTAAATAAAATTAAGTCTTTTAAATTGTTAAATAAATGTCTAATATTTTCCTAAATAAACCTCAAAATTACTACTTCGTGATAAACTGAATTAGAGTAGAGGGATTTATATGAATCAAAATAAAAAAGAAAATTTAGCATATGTTATACCAGTTATTATATTAATTATAGTTCTATTTTTTATCTTTTTCTTTCGTCTTAGAATTTATAAAATAGTTGGCAGTAGCATGAATCCTACCTTGTATGAAAATGAATTTGTTCTATCATACAAGACAACTTATAAACGCCAAGATATAATAGCTTTTAATCATAATCAAGCTATTATGATTAAAAGAATAATTGGTCTTCCTAAAGATAAAATTGATATCAAAGATGATGGAACTGTCTATGTAAATAATATGAAAATAAGTGAACCTTACATTAATGCAAAAAGTTTAGGTAAAGTAGAAATATCATTTCCCTATATTGTTCCTGAGAATTCCTATTTTGTTATGGGCGATAATCGTGAACATTCTCTAGATAGCCGAACTATTCCCATTGGGTCTATAAATGAAGAAGATATAATTGGTAAAGTAAGCCTTTCCCTAATTCCTTTTAAATCTCTGAATTAATTCATATCTTATGTAAATAAATTAATATATTTATGATATAATAAT
>UWSL01000074.1 GCA_900552975.1 uncultured Mycoplasmatota bacterium
CTGAATTCTGTAGAATTGGTCTAATTCGTTCTTTTTTAGCTGGTTGATTTTTTGAAACATTTTTTTCTTTTACTTCTTTTATTTTTTTTTCTTCCTTTATTAAAGACTGTTTATTAATAAAAGATATGTCTTGTTTAATACATTTTTCTTCATTAGGTTGCTCTTTAGGTTGCTCTGCTTCAATTGTTGTATTATTTACTTCACCAACAGTTATAATGTTTTCTGAATATGGTTCAAGGAAACCATTATTTTCAAATTCACTTCTAAAGTATTTATCGCCTTTACTTTCAATCTTTTTTAATTCATTACGTAAACGTTCTTTTCTTTCTTTTTCACGTCTTTTTTTAACGTAATCGGGTTCTTCAATTATACCAGCTACTTCATCGACTTTTCGACGTAAGCCATACAATTCAATTAATTTATAAATATCTTTTAGAATATAAATTCCGATAGGTATTAATAATAAAAATAACCACCCTTTTTTGTTAGCTAAAAGGAATTGTAATTTACCAAGTGACGGAATAATAATTATTTCTTTTCCAATAACATTATCAAAGGTAACGTAAGTAGCATCTGGAGCACTATTATTATCACCTTGAGTTCGATAAGCATATTGTCCTTCACTACTTCCTTCGACCTCAATAACACGATGCGTTATTGTCATTCCTTCAGAAGTAGGATTAGTAGAAACATAAGTGATTATGTCACCAACACTAATTTCATTTGGTGATTTTACTTTTTTATTTACAACAACATCATAGACCTTAATAACAGGATCCATACTAGGACTAACAATTGTATATAATGAAATACTCGGCTTATAATTTTCATCATTAGAATGAATTTGAGCTGATATTATGTAATAAAGAAGGAAAAATGCTATCAAACATACAAAAACTACTAATATATTTATTAGTATTTTTATAATTTTATCTACTATGTTTTTTAAATCTAGTGAAGTCTGACCCATTTTGTAGCCCTTCCTATTCTAATAATATTATAATTTATAATTTATTAAATTACAATAATCATTCTAATAAAGAACTTTTAGTATTGTTTTGAATAACATTTATTTTACTATGATAAAAATTAGATGTAGTGCCTTCTTCTATATTACCAGTATAGTTAGCTTTTATTATGTAAGTAATAGTTTCTTTTGGTGCTATTTTTGCATCAGTTATTAAAGTTGCATCAGATAATGGTAATGATTTAGGTGAAGATGTTTCATTATTTTTAGTAATTGTATATAAAAGATTTGTAGTATTAGCTAAAGAAGAACTGATATTAGTTATTACAATATCAAAATTGACATTAACATTACCTTCATTTGTTATTTTTATTGTCATTGGATTTACTAAATCATAATTAGTTGTAATGTTGTCAATATTAAAGTTAGAATTATTATTGTACGATATACTTAAAGTTTGATAGAAAGTTTCTGTTTTATATTCTTTGGCAGTTATAATACTTTTAGTATTTTTATAAGAACGATACGAAAAGAAAACACAAAAAAGACTAGCTAAAAAGGTTAATAAAAAGATAGAAAAAAAAGTGATTGTTCTCTTCTTTTGTTCTTTTTTTTCAGCTTTTATTAAAATATCATATTGCTTTGATAACTCATCTTTAAAATTACCATTTTTGTTTTTCATGTTGTCACTTCCTTTTATTCTTTAACAATTACCTTATAAGTCCCCCCAAAAGATTTATATAAATTATATGACTGATCATTTTCATTTTTCATGAAAGTTATTGATAAAGTACACGTATTAGTAGCATTGGTTTTTAGTTCAGCATCTTTTAAAATAAAAGCGGAACTAGTCGTTGGCATTTGTTGATTTGAAACATTTTTGCCATCTGTACAAGTAACAGAATAAACAAGTTCTTCAGGATGTGCTTCAATAGCTCCATTAGTGGCAATATGCCAATTACTATTAACATTTTCCCATTCTATTTCATACTTTATTGTATTTGAATTATTATTAGTTATTTCAAAAGTATAATTACGAGTATCCCCAGGATTTAAGTCAGATAAATTTACATTATTAGAACCATTGTATACTACAGAAGTACTCTTATAAATATTATTAGATGCGACAACGGAATCACCATTTATTTTGGTATGAATTTTTTCACTATAAAAGACAAAGGCACAGGAAGTTGCAGCAAAAACAAAAGTTAACACTGAAAAAAAACTAATTACTAGCATCCACTTTTTCTCCATCCTAATCACCCTTTTATTATAAATAATATATCAAATTAGGACTTTATTATCAAGGTTATTATAATTATTTTTAATTTTATTAATTAATCATAATCTGTGATATAATGCTCTTGAGGTGTTAAAATGAAATTAAGTGTTATTGTTCCTTGTTATAATGAAGAAGGAAATGTAACTGATCTTTATGAAAAAATAAACAATACTTTAAGCGATATCAAGTATGAAATTATTTTTGTCGATGATGGTTCAAAAGATAAAACTTTAGATAAATTAAAAGAATTACATAAAAAAGATGTTTTACATGTAAAAATAATTTCTTTTTCAAGAAATTATAAAAAGGAAGCAGCAATGTATGCTGGTTTAGTTAATGCAACTGGTAAATATACATGCATTGTTGATGGAGATTTACAACATAATCCAAAGTATCTACTTGATATGTTAAATTTTTTAGAAGAAAATGAAGATTATGATGAAGTAGCAATGGTTATGCATGAACGAAAAGATGAAGATGGATTCATGAAATTCTGTAAAAATAAATTTTATAAAACAATTGATAAACTAAGTGATGTTCATTTTGAAAATGGAGCTTCTGATTTTAGAATGTTTAATGAAAAAGTTAAAAATGCGGTTATATCATTGACAGAAAAAAATCGTTTTTCAAAAGGTATTTTTTCATGGGTTGGCTTCAATATAAAATACTTGGAATATGACGTTGACCCCAGAAAAAGTGGAAAGTCTAACTTTAATTTTAAAAATAGTTTAAGTTATGCAATCGATGGGATTTTAGCATTTTCAACTAAACCTATGCAAATTGCTTTTAAATTAGGAATTCTATTTACGATGTCCTTCTTGATCTATTTGATTGTATTATTAGTTCAATTACTTGGTTTTGGAATAGAATGGAATCCAATTTATGTTGTTATTCTACTAATTTTACTAATTGCGGGATTACAATTCATAGTTTTAGGTATTATAAGTGAATATTTAGCTAAAGCTTATTTAGAAATTAAAAATCGTCCAATTTACATTGCTAAAGAAAAAATAGGTTTTGATAAAAAAAGCATTTTATAACAATTTAAAAAGACTATTTAGTCTTTTTTTTGTTGATATCTACAGAATTATCAGCAATCTCTTCAACATATTCAAATAATTCTGAACTACTTTTCATAATATTTTTACTTTTTAAACTATTATAAATTGCTTGGCCACCTATTAAGGTAGTGAAACCTGTAGCTAAACAATAAGAAAAATTTAAATCAGTAAAAATTAAACTAATGGTTATGCCTAAAAATAATTTAATGACCATACTAGCTATTGTAATTGTCTTTTTATAATAAAATAAGCCACTTTCTTTGAGTAACTGAATAGCGACCGTTGAAACTAAACCACATAAAGTCCCTAACCAAATTATGTCCATAAATAAATCGATTTTAAAGTTCATAATATCACCTATAAAATATTATGTTTAAACATAAAAAAAAGAAGTTATTTCTTCTTTAATTTATTAAACTTTTCGAAAATAAGATCTCTTCTTGCCTTCTCTGTTGATAAATCTCTAACATAAACCCCATTATCTTCGACTAAAATACTACCCTCACAGATATTAGATGGTAATTTTTTAACATCTATCTCAATAATTTCTTTTGTTTCAAGATTTTCTAAAATAACTAAATTATTTTCAAATCGATCTATTGCATATTTCATAAATTCACTACCCATTCGTATCCGTTGTAAAATTTGTTATTTTTAATTTTGTCCCATCACTTGTAACTAGGATTGTCCCCAATTCACTAGTCTTATAAATCGGAATACCATGATCATTTAATCGTTTAATAGTTGAAGGAGCTGGATGATTATAATTATTATTAGCTCCAACAGATATTATGGCATAGCTTGGAGAAACTTTTGTTAAGAATTCTTCGCTTGTACTATAACTTGAGCCATGATGTCCTATTTTCAAAACATCAGCTTTAATATCTTGATTTAACATTTTTTTCTCAGAAACAGAAGTCGCATCACCTGTTAATAAAAAACTATTTTGACCATAAACTAATTTTAAAACAATAGAAGAATTATTTAAATCTTTAGTATTAGAATCTGTATATATAACAGTAAACTTAGCGTTGCCAGAATTAAAAGTATCACTTATTTTAGGAATAGTTATTTCCTTATTTTTATTAGAAATAGCATCTAAGACATCTTCAAAAGTTTTAGTTGTAGTATAAGCATCAGGGAGCATAATTTCGTCGACGTCAAAATTATTAATAATGTCGTCTAAACCACCAATGTGATCTTCATGAGGATGAGTACCTATAATGTAGTCAAAATGAGTTATGTTTAATGACTTTAGATAATTTACTAGCTTTGGTCCATCTTCATTATTACCGGCATCAATAAGAACATTATGATTATCATTAGTGATTAATATACTATCAGCTTGACCAACATCAAGAAAATAAACATTTAAGTTATCCTTAAGACTGGTGTGATCATTTTGTAATGAGTTAGCTGGTTGATTATAATTACTATATAAATAAACAATTAAGGAAAAAATAGCAATAACTATATATAATTTATTGAACTTTGTTTTTTTACGTTTAGACATAGTATCACTCCATTTTGTTTAGTTAATTATAACATGATTGTTGGCTTTTTGGTTAACAAGTCATTTAGTTGTCACTTTTAAAGAATATAATGAAAAAAGAAAGGAAGAAATTTATGGAAATATTAAAAGTTAAAAATCTAACAAAGATTTATGGAAAAGGAGATACAAGAGTTGTTGCACTTGATGATGTTTCTTTTTCAGTAAATCAGGGCGAATTTGTTGCAATAGTAGGTGCTAGTGGTAGTGGCAAATCAACTTTGTTACATTTAATTGGTGGTGTTGATAGACCAACACGTGGAAAAGTATTTATTAATGGTGAAGATATTTATCAAATGGATGATGATACTTTGGCTATTTTTCGCCGTCGTCAAATTGGGCTTATTTATCAATTTTATAACTTAATTCCAATTTTAAATGTAGAAGAAAACATCCTCTTACCTTTAGAATTGGATAATAGAGAAATTGATGAAGATGAACTAGATAATTTAATGAAAACATTAGGTTTAGAAAAAAGAAGAAATCATTTGCCAAATGAATTATCAGGTGGCCAACAACAAAGGACCTCAATAGGAAGAGCTATGATTACCCATCCAGCTATTATTTTAGCAGACGAGCCAACTGGAAATTTGGACTCTAAAGCTAGTGATGAAATTATTGAATTATTAAAAATATCTAATAAAAAGTTTAAGCAAACAATTGTTATGATAACACACAATTTAGAAATTGCTGCAATGGCAGATAGAATAATAAAAATTGAAGATGGCCACATTGTTGAGGAGGATTAAAAAATGAACTTACTTAACAAATTAACTATCAAAAATTTAAAATTAAATAAAAAAAGAACAATAGTTACAATCATTGGCGTTATGTTATCAGTTGCCTTAATTACAGCTGTAGCTACTCTATTTTTTAGTGCTAATGCCTCTTTAATAAAATACGAAATAAGTAGAAAAGGTAATTTCCATTATGTATTTAGAGATGTAAAAGAGAAAAATATAAAATATTTTGAAGAAAATCGAAATGTGGAAAATTATTATGTGACTCAGGCAATTGGATATGCTTTATTAAAAGATAGTCAAAATGAAAATAAACCTTATGTTTTTATAGAAGCTTTTGATAAGAAAAGTTTTGACAATTTAGGAATAAACTTAGTTGATGGAAGAATGCCGAAAAATTCAAGTGAAATAGTTATTCCAACACATTTAAAGACTAATGGTCGAATTAATTACAAAGTTGGAGATAAAATCACATTAGATGTTGGAAAAAGAATTAGTGATGGCTATGAACTAGGACAAAACAATCCATATTCAGATGAAAATGATGAAACATTAGAAGATACTAAAAAGATGACTTATGAGATTGTTGGTATAATTGAAAGACCTAATACAACAATAGAACCATATACGGCACCTGGTTATACTTTTATAACATATTTGGATAATTATGATAACAATAAAGATTTAGACATTTATGTTAGATATTATAAAAAGAATCTAAAAGAAGATTTTAAAGTAACCGCTGATATACTGGATGTTGATGAAACTTTATTAAAAAGTTATATTACTGGAGATAAGCCGCTTACCGAAGATGAAAGTATGGAAATTTCAAAACAATTAGATAATTCTATTTGTAGTAATTTTGATATAAATTCATACTTAATTGAATTAGAAAAAGGAAGTTTTCAAGAGTCAACAATGCGTAGTTTAGGAGTTGTTGTACTAATAGTTGTAGCTATTATTATTTTTACTTCAGTATTCTGTATAAAAAACAGTTTTAGTATTTCAATAACTGAAAAAATAAAACAATACGGAATGTTATCAAGTATTGGAGCAACTAGTAAACAAATAAAAAAGAATGTTTATTATGAAGCATTTATTTTGGGTTTAATAGGAATTCCTTTTGGCATTTTACTTGGTGTTATTGCATCATATTTATTAATTATTATTAGTAATATTTTTCTAGTAGGATTTATGACAGTTGGATTTAAGTTAGTATTTGCATTTAATATTTATCCAATTATCTTGGCAATTTTAATTGGTTTTCTCACTTTATATTTATCTGCTTGGGGAAGTGCACATAAAGCTTCTAAAGTTAGTCCTATTGAATCTATAACTAATAGTGGTGACATTAAAATAAATGCCAAGAAAATAAAAAGTCCTAAATATATTAAAAAATTCTTTGGTATTGGTGGAGACATTTCATATAAAAACTTAAAAAGAAACAAAAAGAAATATCGTACAACTGTCATTTCTATTATTGTATGTGTAGCTGTCTTTATTGCTTTAGCTTCTTTTATAAAATTAGCTTTTTCATCCGTAAAAAATATGTATGGAAAAAACGAATATAACGTAAGTGTTACTTATGATTTAAAAGATAAAGGCGTAAGTAAAGCTATGCATAATGTAACATCTTTTGATGGAATTAATAATTATGCAATAGTATCATATGGATATTTAAGTATTAAAAATAAAGATGCAAAATTTACAGATGAATACAAAAGTTTATTTGCTGATGACTATTTTGATAGTGATACTTATGAATCTGTTGATGAAAATGGTAATAAAATAACTTTAGATAATGAAACAACTATTTTGGTTTATCGTGTAGGAGATAAATCTTATAAAGATTATTTAAAAAAACTAAATATAAATTATGATGATGCAAAAGATAAAGGAATTCTAATTAATAATGCTATTACTTATATTAGCAACCCTAATGGTAAAGGTGTAA
>UWSL01000075.1 GCA_900552975.1 uncultured Mycoplasmatota bacterium
CGCAGGGGTGGGTCGTTGTCAATGAAGTACCGTTGGAGGAATATCTTCGGTTTTATTTTCTGTTGAATCAAACATAAATCCATAAAAGAAAATTATAAATGGAATAAAAATTGGAACAGTAAAAAGGATAATTAAAGTTTTATGGTCTCTAAGAATTGATCGTAATTCTTTTTTTGCTGTTATTTTTATATTATTCATTTTTTTCACCTTCTATCAAACAAAAGAATGCATCTCTTAAGTTAGTTGTTTTAGTTTCTTTAACTATATTTTTAGGAGTCCCCTCTTTAATTATTTTACCATGATGGATTAAGATTACTCGGTCACAGATGTTTTCGGCCTCTTCCATGTAATGAGTTGAGTATAGAATACATTTACCTTGTTTTTTCTCTTCTTTGATAAAATCAAGGATTATTTTACTGGAAATAATGTCTAAGCCACTTGTTGCTTCATCAAAGATATAATATTCAGGATCGTGAATCGTACAACGAGCAATTGAAACTCTTTGCGTTTGACCAGTTGAAAGAGTTTCGATTCTTTGATGAAGAAATGGAGTTAATTCGAAGCGTTTGGCAGTCTTTTTAATGCGTTTTTCTAATTCTTTATCAGGAACTTTGTAATATTGACCGAACATTTTTAAAAGTTCGTAAGCCGACATATCTTTATATAATTTGGTATTTCCAGACATGAAAGCAATTTTTTGTTTGATAGTTGTTTGATTTTCTTTGTAGTTCATATTATCAATAGATACACTACCTTCGGTAGGTTCCATAATACCTGCTATAATACGTAACAAGGTAGTTTTTCCAGCTCCATTTGGTCCTAAAATACCGATAATTTCTCCTTTATCAGCTTTAAAGCTTATTTTTCGGTCGGCATAAAATTCTTTTTTTTCTTTTTTATTGATGTATTTAGTGAATTTCTTTTCTATATTATTTACTTCAATCATTACTATTTTCCTTTTCTACATATTTTATAACGTTGTTGATGGTGTTTTGAAAATTGGTAAAATCAACATCAAACCACTTCACATCAAATTGATTATTAAAAAAAGTATATTGTCTTTTAGCATAGTGACGAGAATCTTTTTTTATATTTTCAATAGCTGTATCAAGAGATAATTCATCATTAAAATAGGCGTATAGTTCTTTGTAACCAATTCCTCCAAGTAAAGGTTTACTTTTAATTCCTTGATCATAAAAGCTTTTAACTTCAGCAAGCAATCCATTTTTTATCATTTGATCAACACGATTATTTATTCTATTATAAAGTTTATCACGATCGGTTGTCAAACCTATAATTAAATGTTTATATAATGGAATCGGCTCATGATATTCAGTTTTTTCTTTGTTTAAAAACCTTTCTAAACGTTGACGATTATGAGGATGAATTGAGGTCTCAGGATCTTTTTGTAGTGCCATTTTATATAATTCATCAGTTGTATATGCACTATAGTCTTTTTGGGAAGTCTCGGTAGTAAATTGATAATCGTATAAAGCAGCCTTTAAATAAAGACCTGTTCCTCCTACTAAAATAATGTTTTGGTTTTTATTTTCTTCTATTAGTTTTCGAACATCTCTTTGATAATCATAGACAGTATAATCGTCTGTAACATTTTTTATGTCAAATAAATAGTGAGGAATGTCTTCTTTTTCTTCTTCAGTTATTTTGGCAGTTCCGATGTTTAAGTCGCGATAAACTTGCATGGAATCGCAATTAATAATAATAGCATTATACTTATGAGCTAGAGCTACAGAAAGTTTTGTTTTCCCTACTCCTGTAGGACCAATAATAGCTAAAATCATAGTTATTACCTCTTTTCTTGTTTTATTATAACATTTTTATTACGTAAATTTTTAGATTTTTTGGTTATTTGTTATAATTATGAAAGAGGTGGCAGTGTGTGAGAAGAAAAGGTAGAAAAAAAGGTAATAAAATCAAAAAATCGTTTAATAATTTAAAGAAAGCTTTTTATTATGCTAGGCAACAAAAGAAAGAATTGATATTGTTTTTTATTTTTAATTTGATTTTCTGTTTTTTAGGAACAATCGCTCCTTTGTTAACAGCAAAAGAGTTAATTGCTTTGACTGATGGTTTATTAATACAATTATTGGAAATTGCTTTGGCGGTATTAGTTGTAGAAATTTCACTTAATTTTGGACGTTATTTTTCGCGAAAGTATGCGCAAATATTTACAAGGGAAATATTAAAAAAAATTCAATTAGATATGGCACGAGAAATACTAAGAATTGAAACAAGTGAACTTGATAAAAAATCTAGTGGTGTTTTTATAGATCGATTGGTAAAAGATACCTCAAGAATATCAGATATATTTTTAGATGTAACGATTCAGACAACGGAACTTTTTGCAGAGGTAGGAATTTTAATAGCGATATTTGTGGTTAGCAGATTGTTTTTCTTATATTATGTTATTTTCATTTTAATAATTTTCTTTTTAGAGAAAAAAAGAGTTCATAAGTTTAATGAACTAGATAAACATTATCGTAAGAGTGCTGAGGCAACAACTGGATTTGTTGGGGAACTTGTAAGAGGAATTAGAGACATTAAAGTATTAAACGCTGGTGATTCTTTCATGGCAGAGATGAATGAAAGAATCAATAAAATAAATGAAGAACGCTATGAAATGAGTCAGGTAACTAGAAAATATAGTTTATTTGTTGGCTCTGTGCGAGATCTTTTAGATTTTCTTTTAATTCTTTTAGCTATTTATGCAATAAAAAATAAACTTATTAGCGTAGCAAATTTTGTAATTATCTATATGTACAAAGGTCGAGTTTTTAATTTGTTACATTTATTTGGTAATTTTATGGAATGGTTTAAAGATTTTAATCTTTCTTGTAGTCGTGTCTTTGAAATTATCGATGATACAACATTTAAAAAAGAAAATTTTGGCATTGGACATCTAAGCAAAGTTAAAGGTGATTTTGAATTTAAAGATGTTTATTTTGGTTATAATGAAAATAAAATGGTCTTAAAAGGAGTTAATTTTAAAGTTAAGCATAATCAAACAATTAGTTTTGTTGGAAAAAGTGGTAGTGGTAAATCAACGATATTTAGTTTATTAGCTCGTTTGTATCCTATTACGAAAGGACAAATTTTAATAGATGGACATGATATAAATGAATTAGATCAAGAAACGATTAGAGGAAACATTAGTATAATTACGCAGAATCCTTATATTTTTAATATGAGTATTCGCGAAAATTTAACGATTGTTAAAAATGATTTAACTGAAAATGAAATGATTAAAGCTTGCAAGCTGGCCTGTTTACATGATTTTATTATGAGTTTGCCAGAAGGATACGATACTTTAGTTGGTGAAGGTGGTCTTACTTTATCTGGTGGTCAAAAACAAAGATTGGCAATCGCTCGTGCTTTTGTTCAGAAGACACAAATTATTTTATTCGATGAAGCTACGTCGGCATTAGATAATGAAACACAGGAGAATATTCAAAAAGCAATTCATAATTTAAAAGATCATTATACTGTTTTAATTATTGCTCATCGTTTATCAACGGTTATAGATAGTGATCAGATTTTGTTAGTTGAGAATGGTAAAATTACTGCGACAGGAACACATGAAGAACTATTAGAAAGTAATAATACTTATAAAAATTTATATAATAAGGAATTAAAAAATTAATATATGCGAAATATATTAATTTTTTTTAAATAAAATTGATTATATATTAATTCATAACTCTTTTAAACATACGCTCTAGTTCATAAGTAGTAAATTTAACGATTGTTGGACGACCGTGAGCACAATTATATGGATTTTGACAGTTACTTAATTCAGCAATAATTTCTTCCATAGCTTCTTTAGAAAGTCTCGTATTGGCTCTGACACTCATTTTACAAGCAATAGTAGCAATTAATTTATTATTAAAACGAATACGATCGAAATTTGGCCCTTGATTTTTTATTTCATCCAGTATACTTCTAATTACTTCCTCTTCATAGCCTTCTTTTAACCAAGTAGGATGAGACTTAATGGTGTATGTATTAACTCCAAATTCTTCAATTGTAATACCTAAATCATTTAATATAGATATATTTTCTTTTATTTTAAGAAAATCACTAGTTGAAAATTCAATAGTCATAGGAATTAACATATTAGTAGTAGTGACTTCTTTTTTAGTGAATTCTTTTGTTACAAGTTCGTAATTAACTCTTTCTTTAGCAGCGTGCTGATCTATTAAGTAAAGACCCGTTTTATTTTGACATACTATATATGTTCCTAAAGTTTGACCTATTACTTCCAAATTAAGGGCTTTGAATTCGGGATTTAGAAGACGATTTTGAATATTTTGATATTTAGGAGTTGGTTCGTTTATAGTTTGAATGTTTTTTTCTTTATAGTCTGTTTGAGGAACATTTTCAATGGTAGTTATTTGTAAATTATCTTGTTTTATTTTTTTGTCTTCTGAAGAAAGCATTGTATTAGGTAAAATATTAAATAGATCTAACTCGGTTTGCTCATTTTGCGTTGTTTCTTCTTGTTTAGTTATGATTTCATCTTTAGAAAATTCAATATTTTCTTTTAGAGCATTAGGTACTAGTAATTCTTTGTATAAAGCATTTTGAATTGTTTCGGTTATCATTTGATATAGTTCTTGAGCTTTACTTAGTTTAATATCTTGTTTAGTTGGATGAATATTAACGTCAATTAAAGTTGGGTCAGTTTCAATTTTTAGAACAACGACTGGATATTTAATATCTGGTTTGTAGCGAAAATAGGCATCGTTTATAGCACGATTTAAATCATTGTTACGAATGATACGACCATTAACAATGGTAATCATATGGTTTCTATTTGATTTTAGAATCTCCGGCTTACAAATATAACCATTCATTTCGTAATCATCAGTTTGACCACTAACTGCAATCATATTACTAGAAACTTGTAAGCCATATATTTCATGGATTGTTTTTAAAAGATTGCCAGAACCACTAGTTTTAACTAAAACTTTGTTATTATTAGTAAGCTCAAATTTGATTTTAGGATATGATAAGGCTAATTTTTCAATATATGATACAGTATTAGCTAATTCGTATTGCTCACTTTTTAAATACTTTAAACGAGCAGGAGTATTATAAAATAGATTACTAATAGTGATCTGGGTTCCTCTGCGAGCTGGTGATGGTTCGTTTATTTCTAAAGTTCCACCTTTTATATGAATATGTGTTCCGATATCAGTAGCACAGGTTATTAAATCGACTTCAGAAACTGATGCTATAGAAGGAAGGGCTTCTCCACGAAAACCTAATGTATTTATAAAAAACAGATCATCTTCACGAATTAATTTACTGGTAGCATGGCGTTGAAAAGCAACTTTGGCATCATCTGCTTCCATTCCTACCCCATTATCTGTTATTTTTATAACTTTCAATCCACCATTTTCTAAATCAATTCTTATTTCGTCACTGGCGGCATCAATACTATTTTCGACTAATTCTTTAACTACTGAAGCACATTTTTCAACCACCTCACCAGCAGCAATTTTATTGGCAAGGTTTTCGCTCATGATTTTTATTTTGCCCATTATATAACTTCCTTTCAGTAATTTTTGTTATATTATTTGATTAAACATAGAATTTCTGATTTCAAACAAATCTTTTTTATTAGAATATATTTTTAAATGACATGCTTTTTTGATATTGATAAAACCAAGCCCAATGATAACTAAATCACTATTAGCAGGGATGTCAAATTCAATTAAGTTTTTATCTGTCAAGCGATTATTAGTATTAAAAATTCGTTCAATTTTAATCGAATTACTTAAATAAAAAGTCATACTATTAAACGAATTAGGATTAATACGAATACGATTTTCAAGAATGATATTTGTAATATCTTTGGTTTGATAAGTAACTGGTTTTATTGTTTTTTTAGGAAGACTATTTTTTATTAAAGCAATTTCATTTTCAGCATATAAAGTGTTTTTTAGAGTAAAACCAGGAGTATCAATAATTGTTAAATTATCATTTAATTTAATTTTAATAAAGTCAAGTGTTGTATTAGGAATTAAACTAGTAGTAATGACGTTATTGGTTAAATTATTTTTAATACTTAAATTGTTAATTAGTGTCGATTTGCCAGCATTTGTGAAACCAGCAATAAAAGCTTCATTACAATTATTTTTTTGACATACATCGAAAATAGTATTAACATTTTTGTTTTTGATGCTGCTCAAATATATGATGTTATCAGTTAGTTGATATTCTCTTTTTAACCATTTAGTAATAGTGTTTTCTTTAATACTTTTAGGAATTATATCAATTTTACTAATTACTAATGTTTTAGGTACTTTTAATGATTTAAATGTATTAATAGTTTCCTTATTTATATTTAAAAAATCAACCAGAAAAAAAGTATATTTTGCTGTTTTATTTAATTCTGTTATTAATTTGTCATTAATGTTTTCAAGAGGAACAATTATAGGAGAATTGTAATGAGTTATTTTAAAGCATCTTTCACAATAATTAGCAAGTTCATATTTTTCTGCTGGAATATATCCTACGTTATTTGAATTGGTTGATTGAAGAGTTGCACCACAACCAGTACATTTTTTTGTCATATATTATTTCTCCTTTTTATGTCTATATTATAAAACAAAAAAACTACAAAGTGTAGTTTATTTTGTAGAACAATTTTTGTCGCTCGAAGCAAATATTCTATTACATTCAGCATCCTCACATAAATGGTTATCTTTTATATAAAGCATGCTAGTACTGTATTTTTTATCAGATGGTGTAAATGTTATAACACCATTTTTTATTTTGTATTTACCTTTTATAGTATCTTTTTCAGATGCTTCATCTGAATTAGTAAATTCATATTTGTGACCCTTTTGAATGTTATATAAGGCAATGTTAGATTTAGCATTACTTTGTTTAGCTTCATGAACACCAGACATTTTATTTAATTCATCGATGTATGTACCGATTGAGTCCATTGAATTAAACTGAATTACATATGTAGCATATATATCGATATCAGGGTCATCATCACCTAATTCTGACATATAATCTTCACGACTATAATAATTAAAACTAGCTAGATTTAAGTAACCATTAAATGTCTTTTCTAAATTGTCACGATCTTGTTCAGTATTATCATTATTTAGTAAGACAACTATGGTAGCTGTTTCATCATAATTACACCAATATCCTTCATATTTTTTGGTTCCACAAGAACTTAGACCAATCATAAAGATGGTTAAAATAATTATCATTTTGATTTTTTTCATATCACATAGCTCCTTAATTACTTTTTTTAGTAAATTTATACTCTTTATTCTTTTCTTTTAAAATTAAATTATT
>UWSL01000076.1 GCA_900552975.1 uncultured Mycoplasmatota bacterium
CCGACACAATAAATCAATCCTCAAATTTTTCAGACTTTAAATGTAGTATATAATTAGAACAAATTCCTTTTGCAATATATTGTTCAATAAAACCCTCACTTAATTCGTCAGTTATTGGATCTTCAACATTCCTATTTTGAATTACATCTTTAAGAATTTTTTCATTTTCTTGCAGTTTTTTCCATATTTTATCTAAATCAAAATTATATTTTAATGCAGCACTTTTCAATTTTTGATATTCTTCCCAATTTGGCATTTTCCCAGTATATTTTGAATAGTACTCTCTAACTCTTTGTTCAAATTCTAATTCTGTCATTTTAATTTTCCTTTGCAAATTTCTATTTTTATTTTTTTTAGAACAACCATTATTACAAGATGTTACAATATGTCAGTTACATTTATTTTTTCTTGATAAGTTCTGAATAGTTTAATTTTCGTTCAATATAAATTTTTATTTGTGTTCTAAAATGAAAAGACTTTCTACATGATTAGAACACATATTATAATTAATTTCTTGTTATTTTATAACTGACTATGTTATAGTGTATAAACTAAATAAATACAATTTTTACTATGATCTTTATTTTTGGGCTTTAAAATGATTACCTAATTTTTTTGCCTTCTTCACTTATTTGAATATTATATTTACCAAAGGAATCATATATTCTATCCCCTGTATTTATTTGACCGGCATTAAACAAAGTTTGTACTTGTTCTATATTTATTGCTTTAATGTAAGGCTGATACTTAATTCGACCATTAATCTCTACCTGAATATCTTTACTCACATCATATAAATAAAATTTCTCATTAACTCTCAATATATTATAAGCATGCGGAACTTGCTCATCTTTATCATAGATATTACCAACAACAAAATATGATTCTACGCCTAACAAGGTAACTAAATTTTGCACAATAGCGGCTCGTTCAGTGCATATTGCTGTATTTTTTCTAGCTAAAGTAGAAATATCTATCCTTTTTCCAGGTGGAGTACTCCTTATTATTTGTTCTCTTATTTCTGGCTTAGTATATTCTCCAAAATAAAATATAGTAAAAGAATAAACTCTATTCAAAGCATCACTAATATTTTTTATTTCACATTTTCTTAACCCATCAAAAAAATAATAAGCATAATTATTATCATTAATTATCCAATCAGAATAAACATTTGATATTTTAGTATTATTGTCTATAAAACCTTTATGTGGTAATATGTGTTCCATACCTATCACATTTTCATGTTCAGTGTTATTAATAGCGTTAGCAATTTCCTTGTCTACAAATTTTTTTAAATCATCAGCATTCTTTATTAAAGCTAGTTCCTCAAAATTCATTTTTTATTTTCCTCCATATAATTACTTTTTAAGTATAACATGAAGTTTGTTAGAAATAAAATTTTATTCATTATATAAAAAAATATCTATTTCTAAAACTATAAAAACAGATAAAATTTTCTTATTTAAATTTAACAAAGCGATAGTTTTATACAAATAACATATGGTCTGAGGCTGTATAAGGATGCATTATTATACTATGTTAAATATTTTTTCTATTGAGTGTCATCTATATTGGACGAAACTATTAATAGTTTTTATGAATATTCTTAATATATCAAGTAAGTCTTTTCCGGTATAATTATCAATAATTATTATCTTTTCTTCTGATAACTTAAAAATTTCCATTAAAACTATTATGCATCGTATATATCAAATTATTTTTCTAATTTAATCAAACATAATAATTTTTAA
Source organism: uncultured Mycoplasmatota bacterium (assembly GCA_900552975.1). Lineage (GTDB taxonomy): Bacteria > Bacillota_I > Bacilli_A > RF39 > UBA660 > Coprovivens. The sequence goes on from UWSL01000076.1 coordinate 1,752, forward strand.
CAAAATAAATGAAATTTTTAAGGTTTATAATTTTACAAAGTCATTATTCTATAAGATTTTTACGACATAGCACAGTAACACATTCCACGTGAAATTATTAGGCTATTTCATATATAGTCTGTTATAGCACTATTTTTCAACGGTTATAGCGTCTTTTCTTGTTCTTAATTATCTACTCAGTCCTCTTGCGAAAATAAGCTATTTTATTAGATTATTCATTTTAAGAGCCTTTTCAATTCTGGATTGAAATTCTTCCTCTTGTTCAAGTTCATAATCCTCTTCGATCTCTGCTTCGCATTGTGGACATATGTAGCCCTTCAAAAACACATCATCCCCAAATGAAAAGTCTGATAAATTATCAATGCCACAAAAATTCCACGCACTTCTCTTTTGTGTAATATCGAAGATGTTGTTGGTTTCCTTGGTGGCTCTGTCTTCGGTATACTTATGAAGCAATAATTTCTTATAAATAGCAAGTCTTAACTGTGGCATAATTAGAGATTAAAGTAAAAACGAATGATCCCAATTATTAAAAGATGAACTGGATAGAAGAGATAATTTAACCATTTGTACTGTTTACCCCTCTTGCCATTGTATGTTATGGTCATAGCAAATCCTAAGAATGAATATAGCTCCTTGATTATAGAAATATATCCAATTGCAGCACTCATCACAGGTCTATCGTAGAAAATATAGAAAACATAGGCAATGATGATTGCGTGATAGTCGTAGTCAAGGCTAAGTAGCATCGCCAAAAGTCCGAATGCCATCACGATTACAACAGAAATTCCGTACCAAAGAAATTTATTTTTTATCTTGCCTTTAAGCTCATCGATTATCCAAACCGTTACTAGGCAAAGGGCTAATGTGAACATTATATTGTTCCAATTTGGATTGTAAAACACTTTTGAAGTGAATATATCGAATGGAACTTCTGCAATAATTCCAAATAAAATTAAATTTATAAGATATTTTTTCGTATTCTTGGTTTTGAAAAATCCTTCCACAACGAAAAATATAAATATTGGAAAGGCAATCCTTCCTAGAATTGAAAATATATTTGAAATATATAGAAGCGCTCCTTTGCCATCTAAAAGCGGTGCAACTATCCCGTTATTTACATGGTCTATTAGCATTGAAAGAAATGCAATATACTTGAGTTGCGCACCATTTAAAATCTGAAACTTCTTTATTTTTTCTCTATTAAAACGTCTATTTAAATCCATCAATTTTTCTTCTTTTACGATTTCGTTCATTTTGGTTCTCCTCACTTATGAAAATGTGTAAGCAATAATCCAATAAATATTATTGCAGATAGCTTGTTTTTTTTAACGGTTTGGGTGACTTTAGTCCTGCACTTTTGACATCAAACAGACACTCTCCACATGGTAAGTATATGAAAACATATCAAAGCCTTTTAAAGTCTTTATTTCATAAAAATTTAAAAGTTCTTTTAAATCACGAGCTAAAGTAATAGGATCACAGGAAATATAAATAATCTTAGTTGGTTTAAAAGCGATTATGGTCTTCAAAGAAGTTTTATCTAAACCCGAACGAGGTGGATCAACAATTATAGTATCAATCTGATCTTTAATTTGAGGTAATACTTTAGAGGTATTGCCAAGCATATAATATGCATTAGCGACTTTATTAATTTGGGCATTGGAAACAGCATTTAAAATAGCATTTTTAACAATTTCAATACCATAAATTTTACGAGTATTTTTTGAAACACTGATACCTAAGGTACCAACACCACAATATAAGTCTAAAATAACTTCGTTTTTATTAACATATTTTTTTAATTCATCAAAGATAAGAGAACAAACATAACGATTTACTTGAAAAAAAGAATCATAAGATATCGTATAGAAGTAATTATTAATTATTTCAACAAATTTATTTTCACCGTATATTGTTTCATTATTTAAAATGATACCAACTATTTTATGATTATTTTTTAGTGAATTAATGTCAATCTTAGGATTCTCAGTTGTTTTTAACCAAATTAATAATTCTTGATGATAGTTAGAACGAATCGTTACTTCCCCATTTTGTAAATTTAAATACTTAAGATCTTTAATAACGTCATTTATTTCAGGAGATGCTAAGTAACAGGTTGTAATTTTTATAAAATCATGAGAAGAAGATTCATAGTAACCATAAGAACTATTAATAACTTTTAAAGTTATTTTATTACGATAATGTAAAGGATTAGGGTTGGCAATAATTGGTATATCCATCGTAAGATGAGTATACTTATAAAAAATATCTTCTAATTTTTCTTTTTTATAAACTAAGGTATCTTCATAATTCATAGTAAGAAGAGGACAACCTCCACATTTATCGGCATAGGGACATAATGATGGGATACGCTTAGAACTTTTAGTAAGATATTTAGTAACAACTGCTTCATTATATTTTTTTGTTTCTTTAATTATTCTTAAGTTAACAAATTCCCCTGGCAAAGCATTTTTTACAAAAGTAATTTTAGAATCTATATAACAAATACCACGACCTTGGTTATCTAATTTTTCTATTTTAATGTCATTCATATAAAAAACCTCAACCTTATTATAAACTATTTATGATATTTTTTCTTATTTATTTTAAAGAAGATAATATTTTAGTAATTATTGGTAATAATAAAAATGGTGATAACTATGTATGAGTATCTAAAAAAAGAATTTAATAATAGTAGTGATTTAAAATATAAAAGTAATGCTGATGTTAAAGTAGTTTACTTAGAAAGTCTTTGTAGTAGTGATAAGATAAATGAGTACATTTTAAAAAATATTGCTTTAAATCAAAAATATATTTATTTACGTGATGTGGTAAGTGGACCAAGTATCGTTTTTTTAACGGAACGAAAACAAATAAGTTTTTATTTATTAAATGGTTATGCTTTAGTTTATAATGACAAAGAAATGTTGGTTTGTGAAGTTAAGGCTGAACTATTTCGTGCTGTGTCCCCACCCAATTCTGAGCCCTCGGTAAATGGCCCTAAAGATTCATTTAATGAAAATATTGTAATGAATTTAGGATTAATAAAAAGACGAATAAAAAGTGAAAAATTGATTAATGAAGATTTTTTTATTGGGCGTGAGAGTAAAACAAAGTTATCTTTACTATATATAAAAGGAATTGCCAAGAAAAAACATGTCGAATTTATTCAAAAGAAGCTAGAAGCTTTAGATATAGATGGTTTGGTTGATATCGAGGCATTACATACATTAATTGGGGATCAAAAAGATACATTACCAACAATTTTAAAAACAGAACGACCGGATAAAGTTAGTAGTGCTCTTTTAGAAGGAAAGATTGTTTTAATAGCGGATAATTCACCTTATGCTTTAATAATGCCAGCTTTTTTTGTTGATTTTATAAATCCCCAAGGAGATTTGTATGTTAAACCTATTAATATAAATCTTTTAAAAGTGTTAAGATTTTCTTGCTTATTTATTACCATTTTGTTGCCGGCTTTATATATTTCAATTATTAATTATAATCAAGAAGCTATCCCATTAAATTTATTACTATCTTTTCAGTCCGCAAGGAATGGTGTGCCCTTTCCCTCAGCTTTTGAAGCTATTTTTATGATTTTTGTTTGTTCTATCTTACGTGAAAGTGATATTAGATTTCCTTCTAGTTATGGAAGTTCAATTTCAATATTAGGAGCATTGATTCTAGGTGAAGCAGCCGTTAATGCTAATATAGCTAGTCCGATTATGATTATTATCATTGGATTAACATTCATCTCAGCTTTAGTATTTACGAATGGTGATTTAATTAACGGTTTACGTTATTATCGCTTAGCTTTATTAATAAGTGCTTGCTTTTTAGGTCTTTATGGCATGCTTTGTTGTTTATTTATCATTGTCTTGCAAATAACTAGTATGGAAAGTTTTGAAGAACCATATTTGTATCCCCTAACGCCATTTGATAAAACATACTTATTTAAAACCGTATTAAGAAAAAGTAAAGATATGAAACGAAGTAAATTATTATCTAATAATGAATATAAGGTGAAAAGATGAAAAAAATAATACTTATTTTATTTTGTTTATTTATGGTAACGGGATGCTTTGATTATCGAGAATTAAATGATATTAATATTATTAATAGTATTGGCGTGGACTATGTTGATGATGAATATGTCGTTTATTTTGAAACAATCAAAAATAAGAAAAGTGAAAGTGCAACTACAAGTATCGTTAAAGCACAAGATAAGATGTTTGCTAAAGCAATTAATAAAGCAATTAATAATGCTGGTAAAAGTGTTTATTTAAAACATGTTAAATTACTTATTATTGGCGAGGACTTAGCAGAAAAAGGAATTAGTGATGTCGTTGATTATTTGGTTAGAGAAATTAGTCTTAGTACATCTTTTTTTACTATTGTTGCTAAAGAACCAAAGAAAATTTTAAAAACCAGTAATAATGGCGATGCAATAAGTAATATTATCGTTGATACAATTAAATCGAATATGGATGCTGATACCTTAGACAATATTGATATCATTGCTAGTAATTTATATAATGATAAAATTGATATTATCCTACCCTATGTCAAAATAAGTGGCAAAAATGTTGACTTAGAAAATATCGGCTATTTTAAAAAAGATAAAATGATGGGCCAATATAATAATCGTATTTTTAATTTTCTAATGTTAAAAAGTAAAAATATTGAATTTGAAAATAAAGGTAATATTTTAAGTATATATGATAAAAAAATTACTTTTAAAGTTGAAAAAGATAAAATAACAATTAATGTTAAGGGCTTAGGCAAAGTAAAGAAAATAAACGAAGATATTAATTTAAAAAAGAAAAAAAGCTATGAAGAATTAGAAAAAGAAATAAATAAAGTAATATATGAGGAAATCAAAGAATTTATTGAAGTTACAAGAAATGATGAAAGTGATGTTTTAGGCTTTAGAAACCTTTATTATAAAAAGTATCAAAAAAATATAAATAACATTAACTATGAAATAAATACAAACATTAAAGTAAGTAAAAATGGTGCAATATATGAGGTGATTCATGATTAACAAGAAGCAGTATATAATACTTAGTTTTCTTCTAACAAGAGTTTTATTCTTAGGAGGAGGAATAAGTTTATTAATTGGAATTAGTAATAATACGGCTGTGCATTGTTTGCGTCGGCACCAAAACCCGAAGGTGAATTATATGCGTCCGAACCGAAATTGTTTGGCTGTGTGTTGTAATTATCCGCACCGAAGCTGTTTGGCTGTGAATTGTTGTCAGCAACATTCTGCTGTGCAGGTTCGGAATTATAATTGTTTGCCGCAAAATTATCCGACTGTGCAGGCTGTGTTTGAGTTTCCTGCTCTTTTACAGGCTCTTCGACAGGAGCGGGTGTGCCGCAGCTTGTGCAAAACTTACCTGTGATTTCATTTCCGCAATTAGGACATTTCATTTACTATACCTCTCCTTAAATAAGCAAAATATATTTGCCATACTATTGCATAATTATACCATTTTGTTTATGCAAAAATCAATTGCTTTTATTTACATATAAA